>CAZTHJ010000047.1:0-5413 GCA_964613565.1 uncultured Dehalococcoidales bacterium
ATGCTGCTGGGCCTCAAGTTGCTACGGAACGATACGGAACATAATCTTCAACAGGAATAAAGCACGTACTCAGTACCAAATCCAGGCAGAAGAGGCCGGTTACTTTATTTTGCTGTGGTAGCTCTGTATGGATTCTACTCCGGCTTTGCCCTTGCTGTAGGTTGCTATGCCTTTAGCCGCGGCATGTGCCGCCGCCAGTGTGGTTATATAAGGTATTTTGTATTTGATGGCTGATTTTCGTATATAGGAATCGTCATACTGGCTCTGCTTGCCGCTGGGAGTATTGACCACCAGCTGGATCTCGCGGTTCATGATAGCGTCGGTGATATTGGGGCGGCCTTCATGCATTTTAAGGATAACCTCCGCTTTAATCCCGTTCTCATTAAGATACTGTCCCGTGCCCCGTGTTGCCAGTATTTTAAACCCGAGCTGGCTGAACTCCCTGGCCACTTCCAGCACAGCCAGCCTTTCCCGTGGTGAAACTGTGATCAGCACCGTGCCGCCAGTGGGCAATACCTGGCCCGCAGCCAGCTCTGCCTTAAAATATGCCATGCCGAAGGAATCAGCCATACCCAGCACTTCACCGGTCGAGCGCATTTCCGGGCCCAGTAGAGGGTCAACTTCAGGAAACATATTGAAGGGGAAAACAGCCTCTTTGACGCCATAATAGGGGAAAATGCTCGGTTTGATCTGCATATCCGCTATCTTCCGTCCAAGCATAAGCTGTGTCGCAATCCTGGCCATGGATAACCCGCATACTTTCGAAACCAGTGGCACCGTGCGCGAAGCCCTGGGATTGGCCTCCAGCACATAGACAACATCGTGGCAGATAGCATACTGAATATTCATCAGTCCTATTACATTTAATTCAAGGGCGATTTTACGAGTATATTTATTGATTGTTTCAATATGCTCGGGCGACAGGCTGACCGGCGGAATAACACAGGCTGAATCCCCGGAATGGACACCGGCGAGTTCAATATGCTCCATAACAGCAGGGACAAAGGTATCAATACCATCTGAAATGGCATCCGCCTCAGTTTCCACCGCATTCTCCAGGAATTTATCAATCAAGATCGGCCTGTCAGGTGTAACATCCACAGCCCTGGCAACATATTCCCGCAGCATATCCTCATCATATACAACCTCCATACCGCGGCCTCCCAGAACATAAGAGGGACGCACCATCAGCGGGTAGCCAATGCGCTGTGCAATTTCCAGTGACTGTTCCAGGTTGATAGCCATACCGGACTCCGGCATGGGGATGCCCAATTCCTCCATGCGATGGCGAAAAAGGTCCCTGTCCTCTGCCATATCAATTGTTTCCGGTGTGGTACCCAGAATTTTCACGCCCGCTTCGGCAAGCTCATTTGCGATATTCAACGGAGTCTGCCCACCAAACTGCACAATAACTCCCTCAGGCTTTTCTTTCTCATAAATGCTGAGCACATCTTCTACCGTCAAAGGTTCAAAATACAGCTTATCTGAAGTGTCATAGTCTGTTGATACAGTTTCAGGGTTGCAGTTAACCATAATAGTTTCATAGCCTTCCTCCCTGAGTGCAAAGGCAGCATGCACACAGCAATAATCAAACTCTATACCCTGCCCGATGCGGTTGGGGCCTCCACCCAGCACCATTACCTTTTTCCTTTTACTAACAGGTATTTTGTCCCTACCGTTATAGGTAGAATAATAGTAGGCGGCATTCTCTACACCGCTCACAGGAACGGCATCCCAGCATTCCACCACACCCAGTGCTATTCTCCTGGAACGCAGATTCTTTTCCTTGAGGCCCAGTATCTGCGCCAGGTACCTGTCAGAAAAACCGTCCTTCTTGGCCTGGATCAGCAGTTCATCAGGCAACGCATGACCCCTGTATTTCAAAATCCTTTCTTCCAGCTCCACCAGCTCCTTCATCTGCTGGATAAAATACGGCTTGATATAGGTTCTTTTATACAAATCCTGAACGCCGGCGCCCTTGCGCAATGCCTCGTACATGATGAACTGACGTTCGCTGGTGGCAGTATTCAGCATATTGAGCAATTCCGAGAGAGTTTTTTTATTGTAGTCCTTTACAAAACCAAGACCGTATCTGCCCTTTTCCAGTGAACGGATAGCTTTATGTAAAGCCTCTTTATAGGTTTTACCGATGCTCATAACTTCGCCTACAGCACGCATCTGCGTCCCCAGCCTGTCCTCGGCATCGCGAAACTTTTCAAAAGCCCAGCGGGCAAATTTAACCACAACGTAGTCGCCACAGGGAGTATATTTTTCCAGCGTGCCGTCACGCCAGTAGGGAATTTCATCAAGAGTCAGCCCACCTGCCAGCTTGGCTGAAACCAGGGCAATGGGAAATCCGGTGGCCTTTGAGGCCAGTGCGGACGAGCGGGATGTGCGCGGGTTTATTTCGATCACTACTACCCTGCCTGTTTTTGGATCATGGGCAAACTGAATATTGGTACCGCCAATAACCCTGATAGCCTCAACAATTTTGTATGAATATGCCTGCAGTCGTTGCTGCAATTCCTCGCTGATCGTCAGCATGGGAGCCGTGCAGAACGAATCTCCGGTATGTACACCCATGGCATCGACATTTTCAATGAAGCAAACGGTTATCATCTGGTTCTTGGCATCACGCACCACCTCAAGTTCAAGCTCCTCCCAACCCAGTACTGACTCTTCTACCAGTATCTGGCCAATGAGGCTGGCCGCGATTCCGCGGCTGGCAACTGTTCGCAGCTCCTCTACATTGTAAACCAGGCCTCCACCAGTGCCTCCCATGGTATATGCCGGTCGTATCACCACTGGATATCCTAGTTCTGAGGCAACACGCTCAGCATCCTCCACAGAATAGACAGCCTCACTTTTAGGCATATCTATTCCCAGCGAGTTCATGGTATTTTTGAATTCAATCCTGTCTTCTCCCCTGATGATAGCGTCAATCTCTACACCGATGACTTTCACACCGTATTTTTGCAGGACTCCCGCTTTGGCCAGCTCCGCACTGAGGTTCAGGCCGGTCTGCCCTCCCAAATTCGGCAGGATGGCATCCGGCCTTTCCTTTTCGATGATTTGAGTCATGGTTTCCAGATTGAGAGGCTCCACATACGTGGCATCAGCCATGCCGGGGTCAGTCATAATCGTAGCAGGGTTGGAGTTTACCAGCACTATCTGATAGCCCAGTGATCTTAATGCCTTGCATGCCTGCGTACCTGAATAATCAAATTCACAGGCCTGGCCGATAACAATCGGCCCAGAACCAATGATCATCACTTTCTTAATATCAGTCCTTTTTGGCATGGCAACTCTCCTCTTTCCATCAATATTTACCGGTCACCTTCCCACCAGTGATATCATCGCCACCTGCTTTCCTGCAATATTAATGCCGATAATTTGAATATAAAATAGAGCACTTATTCCAATTGTGGGGTAGCTTTGGCCATTATAGCACAGGGAGATATCGCTATAAAGATATTAAATCCGCCTGAAGTACAAGCACAGTTAATCCTGATCCGGCCACATACCTCTGGACAGCGTCTGAAATATATTTAAGCTGATGGTTTATTTATCAGATACCAGGTTTATCAGCTGATTTACATCCCATGTATTCGCCCAGGGGCTCTTGATCACTTCCAGGTTGACCAGTGTTTCACTGTGCAGAATGCCGGGAATATTGGAAATATTTTCCTTAATAAAGTCCGAAAGCTCCTGGGTTGATCTCGTCATAAGGATAGCCACTACATCGTAGCGGCCAGTGACAAAAGCCAGATAATAAACATTGGGCAGTTTTGCCAGTTTATCTGCCACAATGGATAGGTCGGCCACCTTAACCTCCAATGCCATTATCGTAATAAAGTTATATCCGATGGAATAAGGATTGAGCACAGCTTCCAGCTTGATTACGTTGTTTTTCTGCAGGCTCTTGACGCGGTTGCGCACTGTGCCTTCACTGACCTGCAATACTTTGGCCAGATCAGTATAGCTCCTTCGGGCATTGCCTTTGAGCTCCATGATGATTTGCTTATCCAGCTTGTCTAACATTGATCTCTCCAATCTATTAAATGTTGCGCACGTTTTCTCTGGTATTCAGAACCAGTCATATCGGTTGATTGTTAATATCTGCCATGCTGATAGTTATGCAACTTCAAAATATTATGCAGATATGTTAAAAAGTAATCAGTACTTATGCCTTATCAAAATTTCTGCCTGCGAAAGGCATTTAAATATAAACCACAATTACGAAATCCTCAGAATTATACAACGGGTTGACTCCGTCACCCTAATCGACAAAAAAGCTATACTGTTCAGATTGAGCCACAGAAAAAGCCCTGTTTGCCGGAGAGCAAACAGGGCTTCTAAAATTATCTGCCAAAATCCGCAGGCTATACTTCTCTGAATTCGCCTTCGACAGTTCCTTCCTCGCCACCCTTGCTTTCACCACCCGGTTGCTCATCACTGCCCGGCGGTGGCGGCGGGGGTTGTGTTCCCGCCTGCCCATAAACTGCAGAGCCAACTTTTTGCATCACTTCCGAAAGTGAGCGAGTGCTGCTCTTGATATATTCTACATCCTTGCCCTGCAGGGCAGACCTGACAGCAGCCACCTTACCATCCATCTCTGATTTAAGATCAGCGGGAATTTTATCACCTTGTTCACGTAGCAGTCGTTCGACTGTATAGATCAGGCTATCAGCTTCGTTGCGGGCTTCGATTTCCACTTTCTTGCTGGAATCCTCAGCGGCATGCGTTTGGGCCTCACGTGCCATCTTGTCTACTTCTTCCTTGCTCAAACCGCTGGAAGCTGTAATGGTAATTTTCTGTTCTTTGCCCGTACCCTTATCTTTGGCCGATACCTGTAGTATGCCATTGGCATCAATATCAAAGCTTACTTCAATCTGGGGGACACCCCGGGGTGCAGGCAAAATACCATCCAGAATAAAGCGCCCCAGAGTACGGTTGTCAGAGGCCATAGGGCGTTCCCCCTGAAGTATATGTATCTCAACACTGGTTTGATTATCCGCTGCAGTACTGAAGATCTGGCTCTTGGAAGTCGGTATGGTAGTATTGCGCTCGATTAGCTTGGTTGCCACGCTACCCAGGGTTTCGATACTGAGTGAAAGTGGTGTAACATCCAGCAGCAACACCTCCCTCATTTCACCACCCAGAACACCTGCCTGGATGGCAGCGCCCAGCGCCACAGCCTCGTCCGGGTTAACACCCTTGATAGGCTCCTTGCCAAAAAACTGTTTTACCATTTCCTGTATCTTGGGCATACGGGTCTGCCCGCCAACCAGTACAACATCTGTAATCTGTGCGGCAGTCAGACCTGCGTCTGCCAGTGCTTTTCTGCAAGGTTCGATACTGCGCTCAAGCAAGTCTATGCAGAGCTGTTCCAGCTTGGCCCTGCTGAGATTGA
>CAZTHJ010000047.1:5513-8567 GCA_964613565.1 uncultured Dehalococcoidales bacterium
CTGCGCTCAAGCAAGTCTATGCAGAGCTGTTCCAGCTTGGCCCTGCTGAGATTGATATTCATATGCTTGGGACCGGAGGCATCCGCAGTTATGAAAGGCAGGTTGATATCAGTCTGAGCTACGGTAGAAAGCTCCTTTTTCGCCTTCTCTGCAGCATCCTTGAGTCGCTGCAATGCCATCTTGTCCTGCTTCAGGTCTATACCGCTTTCCTTTTTAAACTCATCACAGAGCCAGTCCATGACTTTCTGGTCGATATCGTCACCACCCAGATGCGTGTCTCCATTGGTAGATTTCACCTGGAAGGTGCCCTCCCCCAGCTCCAGCACCGAAATATCAAATGTACCGCCGCCGAAATCATACACAGCTATGGTTTCCTCTCCCTTTTTATCCAGGCCATATGCCAGCGCTGAAGCGGTCGGTTCGTTGATGATACGCTGAACATTTAAACCCGCTATCTTGCCGGCATCCTTGGTTGCCTGCCTCTGGCTGTCGTTAAAATAAGCCGGCACTGTGATTACCACATCGGTTACCTTTTCACCCAGGTAAGCTTCGGCATCAGCCTTGAGCTTCTGCAATATCATGGCTGAGATTTCCGGCGGAGAATATGCACGGCCTGACATCATCACATGGGCATCTCCATTGGCTGCTTCAACGATTTTATAAGGCAGGCGCTTGATATCATACTGCACCTCAGCATCCTTAAACTTGCGCCCCATCAGCCTCTTGATGCTGAAAACCGTATTTTCGGGATTGGTCACAGCCTGGCGCTTTGCCAGCAGACCCACCAGCCTTTCCCCTTTTTTGTCAATAGCGACAATGGAAGGGGTCAGCCTTTCCCCTTCAGTGTTGGTAATTATTTTGGGCTCTCCACCCTCAATTACCGCCACCACGCTAAGTGTTGTACCCAGATCAATGCCGATTGTTTTACCCATACTATCCTCCTTGATAATAAAGTTATTGTTATTTTAATCTAACCAGACTGATTGTCGTTTGCCTGATTATTTCCAGTGCCTTTCCCCACCACCACCCTGGAAGGCCGTATCAGTTTATCCCTGAGTTTGTAACCTTTCTGCATTTCATCAATAACCGCACCTTCTTCTCCTTCTAGATGCGCTACAGCTTCATGCAGGTTGGGATCAAAGGGCTGTCCTACTGCACAAATTTCCTCTACTCCCATAGATTCCAATACCGAGCGCAGTTTTTTGTTGATCAACTGTACCCCTTCTACCCAGGGAAGTCCCTGTGATTCCTGCGGTATGGCTCCCAGTGCCCTGTCCATGTCATCCATCACAGGAAGAATATCGTAGACCACAGCACATGTAGTATTGCGCCCGATTTCGCCCTTCTCCTGATCAGTACGCTTCCTATAATTGCTAAAATCAGCCTCTGCCCGCCGCCAGCCATCCATGCTCTTCTCTGCGTTTTCTTTCTCTTCATCCAGTTTTTGCTGTAGCTTCTGCATCTCCTCTTGCAGAGATTTGATCTTGTTCTCCAATTCTATAATCAATTCGTCTTTTTCAGCTTTTTTACCGGTCACAGCAGGCTAACCTCCTAAAAGTGGTTATTCGTCTGAGCAGACCTCTCCCACCATCTGGCTTAATATCTCAGAAACATAGCCCACCGATGAGATCGCCCTTGCATAGTCCATGCGTGTAGGGCCAATAATGCCAATGCTGCCGCCCAATCGTTGCGGTACTCCGTACCTGCCAAAAACCAGGCTCATGTCCTTAAGGGCTTCAATTCCGCTCTCCTCGCCGATAACTACACTGATGCCGTCTTGCGCTATCCCTGCACCGAATACTGATTTCAACCAGCCCCTGGCTTCCAGCAGTTCAAGTACACGCAGCATGCGTTCCTGTCTGGTAAATTCCGGCTGCGTCAACATCAAGCGCAGGCCTTCCATATGCGATTGGTCCGGATCGGCAGTATCCTCAGCTTCCATAATGCCTGTAATTGCTTCCGCTACCTGCTTTTCTTCAACGCTTAATTCCGTCCTTTTGGACAGTATAGCAGAACGCGTCATACCGCTGAACTTGCTGTTAAGCTTATTGGCAATCCTGGTAAGCTGATCCTGGCTTATAGGCTTGGAGAAATTTAAGAGGTGCTGCCTGATAGAGGCTTCGCTCAATACAAGTATCAACATGCCTAAAAAATCATGCAGGGAAACCAGCTCCACATGCTTCAATTTACTTTGGCTCGCCCTGGGATATGTTACCACCACTGCATTGCGCACCAGACGCGACATCAGAGATGCAGCCAGCCTAAGCCAGCGGTCAACTTCGTCAGAGGCCTCCTTAAACAGCCTCTCAATCTGGCGCTGCTCATCCGCAGGCAATTCCGCACCCTCAGACAGGGACTCCACATAATGGCGATATCCCTTATTCAGAGGCACACATCCGGCCGAGGTATGCGGACGGGTAATATAACCCTCTTCCTCCAGGTTTGCCATATCATTGCGGATAGTGGCTGAACTCACATTCAGAGCATAATTACGCTGCAGATTTTCTGAAGCTACAGGTACAGCGGTATCTATATACTCCCTGACGATAATATTCAGTATTTTCTTTTTTCTTGAAGCTGATTCTTTTGTCACTTTAGCACTCTCTTTATTAGACTGCTAACTTTTATATAATTTACCACTAAAACAGCCACAAGTCAAAGAGGCTTGATATAGAAACAGGGCGGCCTACAACGGTAAGGCCACCCTGTTAATTATCTGGTAATTATAGCGTCTTATTTATCGACATAGGTTACTTCCAGTTTGGCATCAATCCACTCAATATATTCTGCAATATCATTTGCATTGCCGATTTTATCAAAGGCAGCGACGACCTGGAAGCGGTCTCTTCCCGCATTGACTATGGTCACTATTTCAGGTTTAACATCAACCACGGTCGGAGGTGCAAATATGGTTGCCCCGGAGCCCGACAACGGCTGGCCGATAATATTAAAATCGGGCAAACCGCCGCTGAAATTGACCTTTTTAATCCATAGCCCGTTGAGGGACTGGGGACTAGGCTTAAGGAAGGGATTGCCTACCGTGATTTTATTGGT
>CAZTHJ010000048.1:0-8512 GCA_964613565.1 uncultured Dehalococcoidales bacterium
TAACGTCCGGCGCAAGCCTTGTAGCAAGCCGAACCGTCCCTCCCATACTTATCCATGTAGCCGGGGTGATCTCGGCATTGTTGCCTAAACTAGGCGTAACTGTCATTGACGCTTCTACCATCAGTCGGGATCAGGCTGTGGTGCAGGCATACATAAATGACCCGCTGGTATTCCGTGGTAAGATACCTGCTCGGACAGGTGCTGAATTAGTCCGTATGTGGAAGATACTGCCTGCACAAATGTCACAGTTAAAACTGCCTGTACTGATTATGCACGGTACAGCCGACCGGTTAGCGGATCCAGCGGGCAGCCAACTGCTATATAAACAGGCTGGCTCCGAAGATAAGACGCTGAAGCTCTATGACGGTTTGTATCACGAGATTTTCAATGAAGCGGAGCAGGAGCAGACTATGAGTGACTTAGATGCATGGCTAATCAAACACCTCTAAGGTAGCAATTCCAAGACCGGTCTTCAGTAATATCGCGGGTATGCTGCCAGATTAATAACCCAGTTACTGCTGCTGGGCCTGCTCTTCCTTGAGCTTTTCCATGATGCGGGCAGCGCGCGGGTAGCCTATCCGCAATTTGCGCTGTAAAAAAGAGGTCGAAATGGCAGTGTGCTCGGCGGCAAGCTTCCTGGCCTCCTCCATAATGGCCTCATCCTCGTCCTGGGACAGGGAAGCCTTCTGCTCCATTTCCTCGAAATTGATGTGATGGCTTTCCAGTCTTTTCTGCTGCTTCCAAAAGTCCACGATTCTTTCAATCTCTGTATCAGTTAAAAAAGGCCCCTGGAGGCGTTTTGGCTTGCTGGCGTCTGTGGGCATATAAAGCATATCACCCCTGCCCAGCAGTTTCTCTGCACCGGGAGTATCCAGGATGGTCCTGGAGTCGATCTGGGACGTCAGCGAGAAGCTTATCCTGGTGGGGAAATTTGCCTTGATCAATCCTGTGATGACATCAACCGAGGGGCGTTGGGTAGCCACAATAAGGTGAATTCCAGTGGCGCGGGACAGCTGTGCCAGACGGCACAGGTTTTGCTCTACCTCGCCGAAGGCTGTCATCATGAGGTCTGCAAGCTCATCTATAACCAATATAATAAACGGCATGGCCTGGCCGGGCGGCAGGTTTTTGTTATAGGAATCGATATTTCTGGCTCCAGCCTGGGCAAATCTCTTGTAGCGCTGGTCCATTTCATTCACCAGCCAGCGCAGCGCAATTACGGCCTTATCCGTATCAACTACTACCGGTGTAATGAGCTGCGGTATGTCGTTATAATTGACCAGTTCCACCCTTTTGGGGTCTATCATGATGAATTTCATATCATCAGGCGTGTTATAAAAGAGGAAGCTGCAGATAATGCTGTTGATGAATACGGTTTTACCGCTGCCGGTAGCGCCGGCTATGAGCAGGTGAGGCATTTTAGCCAGGTCAGCCGCAGCAGTTTCACCGCCTGCACCTTTGCCCAGCGGCATGGCTAATTTGGACTTGGCTACGATTTTTTGGAAGGAGGAAGATTCTATGATGCTGCGCAGATTGACAGAACCGAAGGTCAGATTCGGCACCTCAATGCCGACTATGGATTTGCCCGGCACGGGCGCCTCGATTCTGATACTGGATGCAGCCAGTGCCAGGGCAAGGTCATTGGCCAGGGAGCTTATCCTTTCCACCTTCACCCTGGTCCTCGATATCTCCTGCTGGACTATTCTGACATTGCCATCCTTATCCTTTTCCCTAACGTCCTTGTATTTAACGTCCCAGCCCGGCTCTACCCCGAACTGGGTTACAGTGGGGCCCACATTGATCTGTACTATCTTTGCTTCCACGCCATAGCTTGCCATTGCTTCAGTAATTAATTCAGCCCTTTTTTCCACATCGGTTTCCGTTACCTGATGTTCGGGGGCCATATCAAGGATATCTATGGGGGGTAATTGCCAGCCTCCGGGCGTTACGGTTGGCTGACGCGGCATTTCCCTGACCGTGGCTGCAGGTTCCTCCACAATAGCAACTTCAGGTACAGGTTCGGTCTTGGTGATGATATGCTTTGCTTTATCCACTTTCGCAATGGCTTTGCTCCGGCGCGGTTTTGTTGAGAACAGCGCGGTAAAAAGTTTTCCAAACGCCAGCGCCATACCTTTGACGGCAGCCCAGACTGTATGTGGCACAAAAAAGAGTAAGCTGAAAAACAGCAGTAAAACGAGGATAATCATCTGCATGGGCATGGAGGGGGTGATAATACCCTGCCCCAGTGTGCCTCCGAGGCCGGCGTTTATAAAGGATATCAGCCCCCAGATGAAGACGAGTAATAGCAGCCCACCTATCCACCTGTTCCAGTGCTCGATAAAGGTATCGGCCTTATGGGACAGGCAAACACCTAATATGGTAAGGAATAAGAGTATAATCAGGGCCAGCCCCAGGCCGAACAGGGACGTAATGCCGTGCCATGTATTCTGCAGCCAGGAGGTAATCTGCGGCAGGAACCAGTAAATCAGGCCGGCTACGATTAAAATCAGGATAAAAATGAGCATGCCGCGGGAAAAAATAATGCGGGATATGCCACCTTTCCTTGTGGATTTCCTGGAGGTTTTTTGCCCGGTCTTTTTTCGTGCCATTTATGCTGTTAAATCTCGATAGTTGTGGTAATGATCATAGGCCTGCGCTTGGTCTGTTCATAGAAGAATTTGCCCAGCGTGTCTTTTACCTTGGTACTGATGGAGCTTTTATCCAGCGGATGTTTACCGGCATGCGACAGGGAAGATATCACTAGTTCCCGTCCCTGATCAAGTATGGCATCATTCTCCCTGGATACAATAAAACCTCGAGAAATAATGTCCGGGCGGCCCAAGATTATACCGTTATTCTTGTCCATGGCGATGATGACGACGACAATGCCGTCTTTGGAAAGCAGCTTGCGGTCTCTGAGTATGGCCCCCGCCATATCTTCCATTACCAGACCGTCAACATATACATTGTTGGAGGGAGCTCTTCCTGTTATGCGTCCTTTATTGGCATCAAGTTCCAGTATGTCGCCATCCTGCATGATGAAGATATTCGGGCGTGGCATGCCTAAACTGGCAGCCAGCTCGCCATGGATATGCAGGTGCCTGTATTCACCATGTATGGGAACGAAAAACCTGGGCCTGACCAGGCTGATGAGGAGTTTTAGTTCCTCCTGGCTGCCGTGGCCGTGCACGTGTACCTGTGACAACCGCTCATATATAACATGAGCGCCCTGCTTGAACAGATTATCAATAATTCTGTTCACCAGCGCTTCATTGCCTGGTACCGGAGTGGCAGACATAATAACGGTATCCCCGGGAGTTATGCGTATCTGGTTATTATCCCTGTTGGTTATCCTTACCAGGGCAGAGGTAGGTTCCCCCTGGCTGCCGGTTGTGAGCAGGATGACTTCATTGTGCGGAAAACGGTTGATTTCGTCCGGCCTGTGGAGCACCCCCTCGGGCACGCGAAGATATCCCAGTTCCGTAGCCAGGCGGACGGTTTCCTTCATGCTGCGACCAATAACAAATACACGCCTGCTATATTTAAGGGCAGCATCCAGCACAAGTTGGATCCTGGAGATGAGGGAGGCAAAGGTAGTGATGATGACCCTGCCAGGTGCCTCGCTGATGATACGTTCCAGCGTCTTGCCTACCACCATTTCTGAAGGTGTGTATCCCGGGAGGTCAGCGTAGGTGGAATCGGACATCAGCAGCAGTACGCCATTTGTGCCCAGTTGTGCCAGCCTTGACAGATCGGAGGCTTTGCCGTTCACGGGCGTATAGTCCATTTTAAAATCTCCGCTGTGAACAATGATGCCCTTTGAGGTATAGATAATCAGGCCAACTGCGTCTGGAATGCTGTGGCAGACAGCAAAAGGCTCTATCTGAAATTTGCCCAGTCCAAATTTTTTCCCGCTCTGGATATTGACCAGTTTAGTGTTTTTTAATAATCCATGCTCCCTGAGCTTCATCGAAATCAGGCCTGCAGTCAGTTTGGTGGCATAAACCGGCAGGTCAATTTCTCTGAGCAAATACGGTATGGCTCCGATATGGTCTTCATGGCCATGCGTGAAAATAATGCCGCGCAATTTATGCTTGTGCTCAAGCAGGTAGCTCATATCCGGGATGACGAGATCGATGCCGTGCATATCTTCTTCGGGGAACATGAGGCCGGCATCAATGATGATGATATCATCTTCATGCTCGATGACCATCATATTTTTGCCGATTTCTCCCAAGCCGCCCAGCGGTATTATTTTTAATCTATCTTTACTCATTTGACATAATCTATAACAAATTTAATTGTTTCCCCTGTGATATTTCCTTGTCCTGGTTAACTCTGGAGGAGAGGAGCCCCGGTACTTTGAGTATATCAGCTTCAATCACTTTGCGCAGATTTCCCTGGTGCAGGGCGGCGGCAGGATGGTACATGGGGAAGTAGATGGTATCTTTGCCGAACCTTGGCTTGCCGTGTATCTTGCTGATAGTCTCATCGGGGAAGAACCTGGCCATGGAATAACGGCCCAGTGTGATGATAATAGCGGGGTTGAGCAGATTGATCTGCCGGTCTAGCCATTTGTTGCAGGCCTGGATTTCACCTGGCAAGGGGTCCCTGTTGGATGGGGGACGGCATTTTATCACATTAGCTATATATACCCCGTTTCTAGTTAGCCCGATGGAAGCCAGAAGCTGATCCAGAAACTGGCCTGCGGGCCCGACAAAGGGGCGTCCCTGCTGGTCTTCATGAAAACCCGGAGCCTCACCTATGAATAGTATTCTGGCAGATGAAGGTCCCTCTCCCGGGACCACCCTGTTGCGGTGTTTGGCTAGTTCACAATCCTGACAGCGTTCGATTTCTTGGTAGAGATCGCTGATATCTGACATTTTTTCCATATTAGCATAGCGTAGTATTGGGGTCAATTAGATAATTGCCGTGATAATGGCAATAAAGGAAAATAACAGCACGACAAAGGATATAATGAGATATAGTTTTTCTCTGGCGAGCAGAAATATGATCAGCGATACCAGGATACAGACGGCCGGGGTTGACAGCAGCAAAAATATTCCGAGGGTAATGTAAGCTACAGGGTTGAAAGAAAGCAGTTGAGGGAGGAAATCTGCGGGACGGCCTATATTCTGTATTCCTGACGGGTTTACCAGGCAGAGTATAAACCCGCTCAGCAGGATCAGCAGAGATAAGATGACCAGTATATTTAAGGCCAATCCCACAATTTTATTAAGTTGTCCCGCAAAAATATTCATAACGGTATAATATTATTTAACCTTAATATCATCACTGCTGCAATCAGAATAAGAATCATAAAGAACAGTTTTTTAAGCAATCCCGCATTAACTTTTTGAGCTGCCAGCGATCCCAGCCTGGCACCTACAAAAGAACCTAAAACCAGGGGCGCAATAATTAAAGGCTGTATGTATCCGTGATAGTAGTGGATAATTGAGCCACAGGCTGCAGTTATGCCGATAATAAAAGAGCTGCAGGCTATGGCTATTTTTATGGGCACGCCCATCACCAGAGCCATAACGGGCACGAAAATAACTCCACCACCAACGCCGAATATACTGGAGATGACACCTCCCAGGAAACTCAGAACCATGCCCAAGGGCAATCTCGTGATTCTGTAATACACATCTTTTTGCAGGTATAAATCATAAAAACTCCACCAGTAGGGTCGATTAATTCTCTTATTATAATCAGCTTCAATCACCTGCTGTAAAGTTTCCTCTTTAGGACTAACCCTGAAAAGCATGGAGACGGCTATGGCAACCAGTAATATGGAGAGCAAAATAACCAGAGTGGATGTGGATATAGAGTTTGCTATAAAAGAGCCCGCAATTGCGCCAGGTATACTGCAGGCTATGAGCAGGAGAGACAGCCTGATATTTGTCAGATTATTATTAATATAAGTAATAGATGCTGTACTGGCCGTGGCAACGATACATATGAGGCTACTGCTGACTGCCACATGCGCGGGAAGATGTAGAAAGAGGATCAGCACAGGAACAATGAAGACACCACCGCCGATGCCAAGCATGCCACCTAAAAAGCTGGATACGAACCCGAGTAAAGCTGCAATCCAAATGCTGCCTTCAATCATTGTGGATTACCTATGATAACATTATTAATATGTAAATGCTGAATAATTCAGAGTCAACCACCGTTATCCCCCTCTCTTGGGAAAATGGGAAGTTAGGGTACACCCCAGACCCATGGCAGGAAGGTTCATGTATCTCTTTTTTGCATTCTAAATATGCGGTAACAATTTCCCGCATTGATTGACCTTTGAATATGGGGTTGTTATACTAAAAAGCTGATCTAAGTCGATAGATTCATATATATTATATTTTGGAGATAATAAATTGGATATTACCTGGTTAGGCCATTCTTGTTTCAGACTGAAGGGAAAAGAAGCCGTTCTGATAACTGACCCCTGCAGTCCGGATACGGGGTACAATGCAGCCAAGCAAAAAGCGGATATAGTCACCATAAGCCATGCCCATATTGATCATGCTTATACGGATCTAATCGAAGGGGATTACAGGTCGATAGATAAGCCGGGTGAGTATGAGGTCAAGGGGGTTTTTATCACCGGTATGCCTTCCACAGGTAACATGGAGGGGGAAGGTGGCCCATCAAAAAATACGGTATTTACCATAGAGATGGACGGCATTACTTTTTGTCATACGGGGGATATAGATCACGCTTTATCCTCACGGGAAATTGAAGAAATAGGCAATGTCGGTATTTTATTACTGCCTGTGGGAGGGATTTCTACAATTGACAGCAATACTGCCGCAGAACTGGTGCGAAGCATGTCGCCTGGCATTGTAATACCCATGCATTATAAAACTCCACTGGAGAAAGGTAATCTGGAGCCGCTTGACAGATTCCTCAAAAAAATGGGCATAAAGGAAATAACTTCACAGCAGAAACTCAATATCAACCGTGCAACATTTGCTGAGAATACCCAAATAATAGTGCTTGATTATCCACAATAAAGAATAGCTTAAATAACACAGCCTTGATCAAAGGTCTATAAATGAATCTTGTTAAGAAATTGTATGAATTGCAGACTATTGACCTGGAAATCAGGAGATCGCTTGATGAAATAGAGGGTATTAAAAGGATTCTGGATGATAATGAGCTGATTGATGGTATCAAGCATGACTCTGCGGTACTAAAACAAAGTATAACCGATCTCAATGTGCGTAAAAAAGACCTTGAGTTTGAGATAGACGAAATCAGCCAGAAAGCTTCTAAAATCAGCGCCAAGTTGTACGGCGGAACGGTGAAAAATCCAAAGGAATTGCTTAGCCTGGAACAGGATTTAACAGATCAAAAGAAAAGGCTGCATTTAAAAGAGGATGCTTTATTGGAGGTCATGGAGGAGGCAGAAAAGCTCAATGCCCAAAAGGTAATTATTGATGCTCAGTTGCGAGAGCGCACGGCGCTTTGGGTGGTTGAATCAGAAAAGCACAAAGAGCACAGGGCTGAACTGGAGCATAAGCTTGACGAATTGAAATCTGCCAGGTCGCTTCTAACAAATGAGATTGATGCTGATACATTGAAGCCATATGAAAGATTAATGTCAAAAAAAGGGCTGGCTGTCGCCAGGGTGGAGCAGGGCAGATGTCAGGGATGCAGGATAGCCCTTCCAGTACAGCAACTGCAGCTTGCCCGTAGCGGCCCTGTCTTTTGCAGCAACTGCGGAATGATATTGTATTTGAGCTAGTTTTTCTTTATGCATATAGCTATTTACTCTGATGGGGCCAGCAGGGGTAATCCCGGGCCATCTGCCATAGGTATCGTTATCAAGGATGCACAGAAGCGCAATTTATCTCAGATATCGCGGTATATTGGCATAGGCACAAACAATAACGCTGAATATATGGCTGTACTAGAGGCATTACGCGAAGCACGCAGGCTGAAGGCCAGCGAAATAACGCTATTTCTGGACTCGGAACTTATCGTTAAACAGCTAAATGGCACTTATAAAGTTAAAAGCAAAGCATTGCAGCCCCATTTTCTGCAGGTTGTGCGATTACTTAAGTCATTCGATATATTTAGCGTCAAACATATCCCCAGAAATTTAAATTCTGAAGCTGATAAGCTTGCCAATGCTGCGTTGAACCTGAACTCTGCCGGCAAGGGCTAATTTGACTATTTACCCAAGGGATAGTAGATTGTGGTAAGGTCAAGTAGACCGGATGGCCGCTGGCAGGTTTTTCCTGCGAGAGGAAAGTCCGAGCTCCACCAGGCGGGACACTGGGTAATTCCCAGGAGAGGTGACTCTACGGAAAGTGCCACAGAAACATACCGCTCTTGATCAAGGGTAAGGGTGAAATGGTGAGGTAAGAGCTCACCGGTATTACGGTAACGTAATTCCGGGTAAACCCTGTCCGGAGCAAGACCAAATAGGGGGTAAATGGTGCCTGGACTTGACCCCGGGTTGGTCGCTTGACCTCGATGGTAACATCGAGGCTAGATGGATGGT
>CAZTHJ010000049.1:0-8488 GCA_964613565.1 uncultured Dehalococcoidales bacterium
AAACTTATTAGGCAATTTTAAATTGACCTCGGCGCGATAAATATCGCCTTTTTGCGTAGATTCAGCTTTGTTTTAGGATTTACAGACACCAGGTCAGCGCCCGTCATTTCCGGTTTTTCATAAAGTATCCAGGCTGCTTTCGCAGCATCTATAACGGAGCCGCCTCCAAAACCCAGTATTATCTGGGGAGCAAAATCTGACAGGAATGTGGCTCCGGCCTGTGCAGATGCAGTGGATGGCTCCTGCTCTGCGCCATCCCATACCTTGACCTCATATCCTGCAGCTTGTACAGCCTCATTAAGCTGGCCGCAGTGGTTCACCATGGTTTTATCTGTCATAATAGCTGCCTTAGTGCCTTTACCTTCGATTTCCGAGGCCAACCTTTTAAGCATTCCGCTGCCGAATAAAACTTTGGGGCTGAGAAAATATGGCATTTCCGATTATCCTCCTTAAAGATATAGCTAATTTAGGAATAAATATCTTCCCTTTTGTCGACTCCTGAGATGGTACGGGCAAATTTTTGCTTCAATCCCATATTCGTTTCCCGCTCGATCATAATTTTCTGGGCCTGCGGGGAACCAGCCCCATGCATGGACTCGGTGCGATAGCTGGGAGCAGTTAAGCCGTAAACCATGGCGTGAATTAGTGTCAGCATACGGAACCTGTGCTCGGTAGGTACATCGGCTACACCTTTGAGATATTTGTCTACATACGGCCCTATTTCAGGGTGTTTGAGGTCTACGGCAGCCGGCAATGTTACCAGCAGCCCTCCGGCTATATCTTCGGACAGGCGGCAAAGCTCATAGGGGATACGTGTCACATTCAGCTTGCATATATTGGAGAGAAGGATATTTGACTGGTAATTTCCTGCTGCTGTCTTATACCCTTCATAGGAGCAGGCCAGCCCGCAGGCATGCATGGTCTCCGTCAGATGTATCATTTCTGCCAGTTTATCCTTGATATGCGCGGCTTTGCGTGTGCCGTTATAATCAGCCATTGCCGCCGCCGCACCGATAAGCACATCCCCAACGCCCGGCTTGCAGCCGCCATAACTTTGCCGGTGATAGGCGGCAAATCTCTCTACAAGCATGATGCTGAAATCATATTCACCACACATGAATACCCTATCCCAGGGGACGAAGACATTATCGAAAATTGTCAGCGTTTCCTGCCCTCCAAAGCTGTAGTTGCCCACATCAATATCTCCCGGTTCCAGCTTGCGCGTATCACATGGCTGCCTGCCATAGATCAGGGTTACGCCTTCAGCATCCGTAGGTATGGCGCATGAGACCGCATAATCCTTGTCCGCCTCACGCATTCGCAGGGTGGGCATAATAAGCTGCTCATGGGAGTTGGCAGCACCTGTCTGGCTGGCTTTGGCCCCTTTGATGACTATGCCATCTTTTCTGCGCTCAACCACGTGAACGAACATGTCGGCATCGGCCTGGTCCGAGGGAGCTATCCCCCTATTGCCTTTGACATCCGTCATACACCCGGCTACGCACAGGTCATTTTCCTGAACATATATCAGCCACTCTTTGAATCTCTTATGATACTCGGTGCCATGCTTCTGGTCGATCTCATAGGTTGTGCTGTAAACCGCATTTATACCATCCATCCCGACACATCTTTGGAAACAGCAAGCTGTCCGCTGCCCCAGCATCCTCTGTAGTTTTATTTTTGTCACCAGTTCATCAGTGCTCTGAAAAATGGCATTGAACTTGTTTACCCTTTTGCCTGTAAGGTTGGAGATAGCGGTGGAAAGGTGCTGGTTTTCAGGCTCGCCTTCTACTTTGTACGTCATGGCTACGGCATTGATGGACGGCCTGATGATGGGATCATTAACCCAGTCTTCAACTTTTTTGCCCAGTAAATAGAGTCTTGTGTTTAGCTTGCTGAGGCTTTCAATGTATTGTTTGGCTGTTTTCATCAGTGATCCCTCCATAGATTTTCCGCTCGGATTTAGGTATGAATAAAATTATACAACAATAACCGATAACCATAGAATTATATCCGCTTTCAGAGCTCACTTGACAGGATTTACAGACATTAAACACAATCGCACTCAGAACAGTACCTCCGCTTGATATACGCCGCCTGGCAAACTGGTTAAGCAGAGACGATAAGGTTATAATGATAATACATTAGCACCACTTGACAGGGGTTGTCAATCATGATTCGCATTCATAGAAAGATATTCATGCCCATTCTCTTCAGCAGTACATCTCATTTGCAGACACCGGCTGTGCTAAAAAAGCCCTTCGCGTGTGGCTTATAAGATTAAAAGGTTCGTGTGCTTCAACTTGCAGGCAAATTTGTTGGCTAATGTTATATAATGTATGCAATAAGCGACAGGCAGAGGAAAATTTGCTTCGGCTTGGATAAGGCAGTGTATTATGCAAATGTTACAGATTAAAGGCATCCCGTTATATTATCAGATAGAAACTTTGATAAGAAACCGTATTATTGCAGGAGAGTTCAACTCAGGCAGCAGTCTGCCGACTGAAGAGGCACTTAGTGAGAAATATAAGGTCAGCAGAATTACGATACGCAGAGCTATGGAGGGGATGGTTTCAGATGGCCTCATTGTCAGGCAGAGGGGAAAAGGCACCTTTGTCGCCAAAAAGGCCAAGCACCTGGACGTGTCAAGGATGGTGGGGAATTTTGACGACCTGATCATAGCCGGCACTTTTTCCCGTGCTAACATCCTGGACTTCTCATGGATGCAGCCCGGTGAAGAGATCATCAAGGCCTTGCAGCTGGAGCCGAAAACCAGCGTGCTGCGTATCGAAAGGATGAGGTCAACCAGGAGGGGACCCTTTATTCATATCTGCAGTTATTCCCCACCCGGGGTCGGGGAGCATATCAATAAAGATGATTTGATCAGGACTCCCATGCTGCAGGTTATCAGCGAAAACCTGGGGATGAAGCTGGTGAAAAGGGTGGATAATATCGTGGCGAACATTGCCGACTACTATATAGCCGATAAGCTGGGTATTCGCGTGGGTCAGCCTGTCCTGACCATAGAAAGCGTTACTTTTAATGAACGCAATGTTCCCATTGATTACTGCATTTCGCACCTGCCGGGGGACGGCTATTCATATACCGTTATCCGCGACAGGGACGGCCGCAACAAGTTCATCTAGTGTCCCGTCTCAGAAATAGGTTGATTTATTCTCTCTGCTCAGCGTAGAAGAGGAGTTATTCAATGAATTTTTAAGACACCACACTAGCTCATGCAGGAATAAGCGCGCTATTGTGATAAATGCGGTTTTCTTTTTGCATGATGACGGTTAATTGAATTTTTCGAATGCCTTTGTAAAGCCGCTGATCGAATTTTCAACTGTTGACGGCCCAACGCAATAAGCTATACGGAAGTAGCCAGGTGCGCCAAAACCTGTGCCCGGTACGGTTAATATATTCCACTTGCGCAATTCCGCGACAAAGGCAAAATCATCGTCTATCGGTGCTTTGGGGAAGATATAGAAGGCACCACCAGGTTTGACAACCTGGTAACCGATACGGGTCAGGTTTTCATATAAGAAATCGCGTTTTTTCTCATATTCTTCCAGCGCTATGGTCACATTTTGCAGTTTAGTCACTATACGCTGCATGAGGGCCGGGGCATTTACAAATCCCAGTGTCCTGTTGCTGTACACCAAAGCAGCGATAAGGTCGTCATGGAGATAACACTGCGGGTTAACCGTGATATAGCCTATACGTTCACCAGGCAGGGAGAGGTCTTTAGAATGTGAGTTCACGGTCAGGCTGTTCTCATAATAAGGCTGGATAAAGGGGAATTGCATACCGTCATAGAGCAGCTTGCGGTATGCCTCATCGTTGATTAGAAATATGGGCCTGGAGAATTCCTTCTCTTTACGTTTGAGTAAATCTGTAAGGGCAATGATGAAATCATTCCCATAGACTACGCCTGTGGGGTTGTTGGGTGAATTCAGCAGCACCGCCTTGGTCTTCTGCGATAAGGAGGATTCCAGCGCCGCCAGGTCGGGAATGAAGGAGCTGTCGCCGGGCAGGATTTTTACTATCCCACCATGGTTATCAATATAATTGACGAATTCGGAAAAAAACGGCGAAAAAATAATTACTTCATCGCCCGGGTTGAGTATGGATTTAAGTATTACATTCAGACCGCCGGCTGCGCCGCAGGTCATAATGATATCTTCCGAGGAAAATTGCATACCAATTTCGGCGGAAATCTGTCTAGCCACTGCCGCCCTGGTTTCAACATAGCCTGCATTGGACATATAGCCGTGGACGCCGGACGATGCTGCATTTGCCAGCTTCTTCATTTCGGCAAAGAACTCTGCGGGAGGCTCCATCACCGGGTTGCCGATGGAGAAATCGAAGACCCGATCTTCTCCTAGCTTCTTCTTAAGAAGATTGCCTTCTTCAAACATGTTACGAATGAACCCGTGCGTCAATCTCTTTTGTACATTTTCAGACAAATACATCTTTGGCTCCTTTACTCACTATTAGATATTACTAATAAATCAATGAACTCTATAAAAATGAACAATTCGCATATTTAGAGCGTAATTTGATTTTCTCAATCTTGCCTGTGGGGTTTCTCGGTACCTGATCAAAGATAATCACCCTCGGCCACTTATAGCGCGGCAGCGTTTTACTGCAGAATTCAAAAATCTCCTCTTTGGATATCTCCATATTCTCCTTCGGTTGTACCACGGCAGCCACCACTTCAACAAGCCTGTCATCGGGCAAACCGATAATGGCCACGTCATGAATTCTAGGATGTTTGTGCAGTTCATCCTCGATCTCAACCGGGAAAATATTCTCTCCGCCGGTGATCACGATATCCTTCTTCCTGTCCACGATATAGATGAACCCTTCATCGTCGATTTTTGCCATATCGCCGGTGTGCAGCCAGCCGTTTATAATCGTCTCTGCCGTTTTCTGCGGGTTCCTGTAATATTCCCTCATCACCCCAGGCCCTTTCACCACCAGCTCTCCCACCTCCCCTGGGTTCACATTCGAGCCATCCTCTCTTACCACTGCCGCCTGCCACATATAACCGGCTTTACCATTGCAGTCAATCCTGTGCTTATTTTCCATGCCCAGGTGTACGCAGCCCGGCCCCGTGGATTCGCTTAGCCCGAAATTGTTATCGTACTGCATATCGGGGAAATAAGACTGCCAGCGCTGTACCAGGCTGGGCGGTACCGGTTGTGCACCGATATGCATCAGGCGCCATCGATTCAGATTATAACGAGAAAGATCCAGCTCGCCCTTATCCAGGGCCTCCAGGATATCATGCGCCCAGGGCACCAGCAGCCATACAATCGTAGCCTCCTCTTCCTGCATTGTGTCCAGGATATATTGGGGAGAAACCTTTTTCAATAGCGTTGCCTTAGCGCCTACCAGCAAGTTGCCGAACCAGTGCATCTTGGCACCGGCATGGTACAGAGGCGGAATCAGCACAAAATTATCTTCCTTCACCTGCTCATGGTGCTTCTGTTCAATAATGGCAGAAGATATCATGTTATGATGTGTGAGTAGTATGGGCTTGGGCGCTCCCGTGGTGCCCGATGTAAAATACAGCCCGCAGTCCTCGGGCTCCAATAGCAATATCTCCGGCTCACTGGCTGGGGATGATGCAAAAATATCCTTCAGGTAAATATAATCTGGCGAGGTATTTTGCCCTACTACGATCACATGTAGTGTCGGACTGACCTTGTTTTTCAGCTCATCGACCATGCGCATGTATTCGGGGTCTATGAAAATAATATTGGCTTCACTGATGCTCAGGCAGTATTCGACATCCACTGCAATAAACCTGAAATTCAGCGGTACCACCCAGGCACCGGTCTTCATGATGCCGAAATATATGGGCAGCCACTCCAGGCTGTTGTGCATCAACATGGCTACCTTGTCATTTTTCTTCACCCCTTTTTGTGTCAGGTAATTGGCAACCTGGTTAGTCTGTAAGTTAAAGGTCTGCCAGTCAATTTCCCTGCGTGTGTGCAGATCGGGGTCTACTTCTATAAGTGCCGTATCCTGCGGATATTTCTCTGCATTGGCCTTGAGCAGATCTACAATAGTCATTTGTTCTCCTTGAATACAATTAGAATACACCAAAAATAAAATGCCGGAAATCTAATTGAAAGGGGAAGGTTAAAATGTATGTGGCTATGCGGTGCTGTTACCAGTAAATACTAGTAACAGCAGGAATAATCATAATAAAACGAAGAATAAGTGTATTCCTGATTCCACATGTTGGCGCATTTTAATGCAAACATGTTTATTAGTCAAGTATATGTAAGCGTCCATAGCGTAGCACAATATCATCATAGGTATCTCAGAAGAAATGAGTTTGTCTGGAATTAAATTGGCACTTGAAGTAGAATAATGGGCAAGCTTACAATAAATCACTATCGTGACCGAGATGAAATTGCACAAATATGGCAGCTATATTCTGATTCTTCTATTATTATGCTCTTTTGCGGGATGCAGTTTTCTGCCTTCAGAAACTACAAGGCCTGCAGCACCAGCACCAGCACCAGCACCAGCACAACCGATAATTACAGAGGCTCCGTCAATCTTATTTTTTAATATTGAGCCGGGCGAGATACTGGCGGGCGAATCAGCGTCCCTCACCTGGGAGACAGAGGGCGCAGCATCTGTTGAAATTAGTCCGGATATCGGCACAGTATCCGGCAGCGGACAAAAAACAGTTCAGCCTGACGAGAGAACCGTTTATACTATCAAGGCCGGCAATTCTGCAGGGGCCGGTGAGAAGACCGCTGTCATCACGGTAAACATGAACTTGAAAGCAAAACCTATTGCCCTGAGCGTAGAAGAAATGGAGGATAGGGGTTACGGTTTTTATACCAATTCAGAGCCCTCTATCAGGGGAGCCATATCCACCTATTACGTCATCTTCAAAATCGACCCGGCCCAGCCCGAATTCGTCGATAATACAATCTACCTTTTCAGGTCCGTTGCGGAAGTGGAGGATTTATTCAAGCGGGATAAATCCTACAACAAGAATTATGTTACCAACTCCATCCCCATCGGCACCCAGGGATATTATATGCTGCTGCCCGCCGCCAACCCTACAGACCCACCCACTTTTTCGCTGCTTTTTCAAAAGAGCAACGCTTATGTAAAGCTGATTACCAACCTGCCCTATCCAGAGATGGAGTCCTTCGCCAGGACTATGGAAAGCCGCATACGCTGAAAAGAGGAACGCTGAGAGTGGAAAATTATTCCGATTTCCAGAACGGGCTCAAGGTCAGCTTCCAGGATGAGAAGCTGCTGCAGCAGGCCTTCATCCATGCATCCTACCTTAATGAAAATCCCGGTTTCGCCGCGGCAGATAACGAGAGACTGGAATTCCTCGGCGACGCGGTGCTGAACTTTATCTGCTCCAAACTCATTTACACGAGGTATCCTGACCTGCCCGAAGGCAGCCTTACGGAAATCAGGGTGATACTGATCCGTGAAGAAACACTAGCCAAACTTGCCGCCGACCTGCGGCTGGGCGATTACCTCCTGCTCTCCAAGGGGGAGGAAAACAGCAAAGGCAGGCATAAGAAAAGCAACCAGGCTGATGCGCTGGAGGCACTGCTGGGTGCTATTTTCCTCGACCGCGGCTTGGAGGCGGCAGAAGACTTCATCATCCCCAGGCTGGAACCGATTCTGGATATGATCACCCCGCGCCAGAGCATCAGGAACTACAAGGGCAGGCTGCAAGAACATACTCAGAATATAGACAGGCAGCTGCCGCTGTACAGGTTAATCCGCAGCGCCGGTCCCGACCACGACAAGAGCTTCGCGGTGGAGGTTTGCCTGGGCGGGGATGTACTGGGACGGGGCTTCGGTAAAAGCATGAAAGAGGCGGAAATGGATGCCGCCCACAAGGCCTGCGAAAAGCTGGGCATCTAACCTGAGGCCGGCCCCGGCCGATTTACAATGCCGGCTTGAGCAGGATGATCTGCGCCGCTTGCGGTAAATCCTTTTTCACGATTTCGATCTCGCTGGAATCCACCTTCTTCACATTGTCCCTGCCCCGGATAAAGGCATCCACGGTTGCCAGGGAAGTGCCCGCCTTAGAGGTCTTAAAATGCATGGGGAAAATCAATTTCGCCCCTAAATCTGCGCAGACCTTATGGGCCATGGGAGCATCAATGGTATAGACGCCGCCTACAGGGATCATCAATATATCGATCACACCGAGTGCCTTTCTCTGGTCAGAATCCAGACGGTGGCCCAGATCCCCCAGATGGCATACGGCCATGCCATCAACTATTACGCGGAATACGATGTTTTCGCCGCGGTGCGCACCTTGCGCTTCATCATGATAAGTCCGCACACCTTTTAACTCAATTTCCTTAACCGTCCATTCTCCGGCATCACGGAATACCCTGGGGCTGCCCTTAATTGCCGAAACATTATCATGGTCTTCATGGCTGTGGCTTACAGTGACAATATCCGCGGATTCGCTGATGGG
>CAZTHJ010000050.1:0-8482 GCA_964613565.1 uncultured Dehalococcoidales bacterium
ATAAGGAGGTGAGAAGAGGATATATGGGATGGGATTCAACAAACACATGTCGTTAGTTAGGCAGCTATTATAAAATATAAATATTAAGGAGGTTTAAATGGCAACCAAACTACAACCCTTAGCTGATAGAGTGGTAATCAAGCCGATGCCCAGGGAAGACATCACCAGGGGCGGCATCGTATTGCCCGATACAGCCAAGGAAAAACCAATGGAAGGAAAGGTCATCGCCGCCGGACCTGGAGCCCTTACCGATGACGGCAAAAGAATACCCCTGGATGTCAAGGTCGGTGACATCGTAGTCTATGCCAAGTATGCAGGCACCGAGATCAAGGAAGACGGCGAAGATCTGATCATCCTGCGCGAAAGCGATATCCTGGCTAAGAAATAAACAGAGATTTTTCAAGGAGGAATTTATTTAATGGCTAAACAGATTATTTACGGCGAAGAGGCCAGGAGATCCCTCAAACAGGGTATCGACGCCCTCGCCAATGCAGTTAAAGTTACCCTCGGCCCCAAGGGCAGGCCCGTAGCACTGGGCAAGAAATGGGGCGCACCCTCAGTCATCAATGACGGCGTCACCATCGCCAAGGAAATCGAGCTCAAGGACCCGTTCGAGAACATGGGAGCACAGCTCGTCAAGGAAGCCGCCAGCAAGACCAATGACAAGTGCGGCGACGGCACCACCACGGCCACCGTGCTGGCGCAGGCGCTGGTCACCGGCGGCTTCAAGAACATCGCTGCCGGCGCGGACTCCCTCTCCATCAAGAAGGGCATCGAAAAGGGCGTGGAAACCCTCGTCAAGGAGATCAAGAAGATGTCCATCCCCGTGACCACCAAGGAGCAGATCGCGCAGGTGGCCACCATCTCCGCGGCCGATGCCGAGATCGGCAACCTCATCGCCGAGGTCATGGAAAAGGTGGGCAAGGACGGCGTCATCACCGTGGAAGAGTCCAAGGGCCTGCTCTTTGAGACCGACTATGTGGAAGGCATGGAGTTCGACCGCGGCTATATCAGCCCCTATTTCATCAGCAATGCCGAGCAGATGAAGACCGAACTGGAAGACCCCTATATACTGATTACCGATAAGAAGATCTCCGCCATCTCGGACGTACTGCCCGTGCTGGAGAAGATCCTGCAGGTGACCAAGAACTTCGTCATCATCGCCGAGGACATCGAGGGCGAGGCGCTGGCCACCCTGGTGGTCAACAAGCTGCGCGGCACGCTCAACTGCCTGGGCGTCAAGGCGCCGGGCTTCGGCGACAGGCGCAAGGCCATGCTGGAGGATATCGCCATCCTCACCGGCGGCAAGGTCATCACCGAGGAGATGGGCAGGAAGCTGGACTCGGCACCGTGGCCGGCCTGGGCAAGGCGCGCAAGGTGGTCTCCGACAAGGATAATACCACCATCGTCGAGGGCAAGGGCTCCGATGCCGAGATCAAGGCGCGCATCAAGCAGATCAAGGCGCAGGTGGAAGAGACCACCTCCGACTATGACAAGGAGAAGCTGCAGGAAAGGCTGGCCAAGCTGGCCGGCGGCGTTGCCATCATCAAGGTGGGCGCGGCCACCGAGGTAGAGCTCAAAGAGAAGAAACACCGCGTGGAGGACGCGCTTTCAGCCACCAGGGCAGCCGTGGAAGAGGGCATACTGCCCGGCGGCGGCATCGCCCTGCTCAATGCCAGCGAGGCGCTGGCCAAGATCAAGGCCAGTGGCGACGAGGCCACCGGCGTGGAAATCCTGAAGAAGGCCATCGAAGAGCCCATCCGCTGGATCGCCATCAACGCCGGACAGGACGGCTCCGTGGTGGTGGACAAGGTCAAGAGGAGCAAGAAGGGCGTGGGCTATGACGCAGGCAAAGATGAGTACTCCGATATGATAGCCAAGGGCATCATAGACCCCCTCAAGGTAACCAGGACGGCGCTGGAGAACGCCTCCAGTATCGCCAATATGATCCTTACCACCGAGGCGCTGGTTGCGGATCTCCCCGAGGAGAAACCGGCCATGCCGGCCGCTCCTCCCATGCCTGAGTACTAGAGAAAAGCCTTAAACAATGATGAAGTGGGCGGCGGGATAGTCCCGCCGCCCACTTCTGTTATACCTCTTCCCACACGAACTATTAATCAGGTTGCGCGGCAGAATAGAGGCCGATAATACAGTATATTCTGCTGCTATTTCCCGGATGTTGATGTGGTCTATACGCTGTGATACAGTAGTGCCGGAATAAACTGTCAGGGGAGGACATGCAATGTCAGCAAGAAAGTATGAAAAATGTATTATCTCCAAGCGCAAGCTGGGCTTTGTCCCCGAATTTTTTGGTCCCCCGGCAAAACATGTGGAAACACATGACATGGCATACCTGGACGACGAAGTTTTACCGGGAAGCCATTACGTCGAAACGGTCTGGTTTTTGAAGGGCTCCGAGGAGATTGCAGTTCATCCTCACGTGCATGATTTTGACGAGTTAATCGGCTTCTATGGCAATAACCCGGCGGACCCCGATGACCTGGGTGGCGAGGTTGAGGAAACCCTGGGCGATGAAAAGTACATCATTAAGAAAAGCTGTATTATATTCATCCCCAAAGGGCTGAAACATGGCCCGCTTATTATCAGGAGAGTGGACAGGCCGTTTTTCCATTTCGCGACGGGCAATACCGGGCTTTACCACGGCCAGAAGATATAGGGGAGTGGCGCGGCTCTTTTAATTTACAGGGTTCTCTCTATGAGACTCGACTCCTGCTCGTTATCCGGAGAATAGAAACTTAAGCCTGAAAATATCTCTAAAAGTAGCTATTCAGCGGTGCCAAAGTTATGGTAAACTCACAATAAGAAAGCAGGCTTACTCAATAGCTCAGTGGAGGTGGAGTATGAGCAGTTCTCAAAATATTCAAATTGCTATTCGCCGTATGTCCCGCGATGATATCGACAGCATTATCAATCTGACAAGAAAATTCGCAGAGGGGAGTACATCCATTACATACAGGGATATGGCAGCCACGGATCCAGGAGGGCCGCTGGACCTCAGCTTTGTTGCCCTGGTGGGTGACAGGCTGACAGGCTTTCTCATAGCCAGGCTGGCCTATGTTTATATTCCCTTTACCGAGATCTGCCTCATGCACGGCATCGTGGTTGATCCTGATTACCAGCGACATCACATCGGCAGCAGACTGGTGAATGAATTGCTCAACCAGTGCCAGCTGGAGGACATCTATACCGTCAGGGCGCTGGTGAATGAGCGTGACTCGGACATCAAGCGCTTTATCGAGGGGCTGGGCTTCCAGCGCAGCAGGATTATCAATTACGATAAAACCTTTGAAAACTAGCAACGTGGCGCAGCCAGCAGTTACAGCTGTATATCGAAACGCAGCAACTCTAATTTAAAAAGCGTACACTTATTGGGGGAATGTCAGTATTATGATGTTAGAAACCCCATGAAAAAATAACGTATAGCATAGCTTCTTCATATTCATGCTCCCAATATATTAACAGGGCACACTGCGTGGGGTATTTGTCTAAGGAGTATAGAAGTTGATTGAACACGAAATAGAAAAATACACAGTACTACGGATTTCCAGGGAAGGGAGGAGTAAAATTGAACTGGCGCTTGCCAAAGAATTTCACTTTACTATATTCCTAAATGGAGTAGAATTTGTCACTCTACTCTGTTCTTCAGAAAATCTGGAGTATTTGGCTGCAGGTTTTCTTGAATCTGAAGGCCTAATTAAAAGGAAGGCCGACATAATGAATATGGTGATTAATCCCTGGATAGGTGTTGCACGTATTGAGATTCAGGGAAGCAAGAAAATAGATGGCAGTTTTTACTCCAGGCGACTTATTGCTTCAGGATGTGGAGGTGGAGCGATTTTCTATAACCTCGAAGATGCCAATACCAAAAAGACAAAGTCTAAAATGAAAATATCGTCTGATGAAATATTTGCCTTGGCTAATGAGTTCCAGCACCGCTCACAAATTTACCTGGCAACCCACTGTATCCACAGCGCCGCCTTAGCTGACAGAAAAACCATACTTATCTTCAGCGAGGATATCGGTAGACACAATGCTGTTGATAAAATATTCGGCAAGTGCCTTTTGGAAGGTGAATCCACATCCAACAGAATAATAATCTCCAGTGGTAGAATTTCTTCAGAGATATTATATAAAGTGGCAAAAAGAGGTATACCCATACTTATCTCTATATCAGTACCAACCACCCTGGGATTAAAAGCAGCCGATGAGCTCGGTATGACGCTAGTCGGAGCGGTAAAGGGGAAAAAAATGAATGTTTATACCCACGACTGGAGAGTCAGTTAATAGAAAATGGATGCACCATAATAATCAATCAATCTTGAGTAAATTTTACGCACGGGAAAGCAAATTACGCCAATACACTTTCCTGCTGCATAATCTGAAAGGGCGGTTCTCATTATCAAGTTTAATCTGAGCTATTTCAAGGGGATGTCAACGCTTGTGCCGCTATTCGGGCTGGCGCATCTTTTTCACCATTTAATCTTTGCCATGCTGGGACCGCTGTGGCCGGCTATCCGCGACCAGTTCGGCATCGACTATACCCGGTTCGGTTTTTTGCTGGCTGCCTTTGGCATTGCACAGGGCGTCTCCAATCTGCCCTGGGGCTGGCTGGCCGACCGCATCGGTCAGCGGGTGCTGGTGCTGGCCGGCATCTCCGGCGTGGCTCTGGCGGGGCTGATGATAGGACTAGCCGAGAGCTATGCCATGATGCTGGTTGGCCTCATACTGCTGGGTATCGTCAGCGGCGCCTATCATGTGGCCGCTGTACCCATTATCACAAGATCAGTACCCCCTCAAAAGAAAGGTTCAGCCCTGGGCCTGCACATGATCGGCAGCAGCACCTGTTTTCTGGCCGCGCCCCTGATCGCGGTGGCGATTGCGGGAGTCTGGACATGGCGCGCTCCCCTGATTATCCTTTCCGTACCGATCTTTATCTTCGGTATATACCTGTATGTCCTGCTGCGGCGGTTTCCACTTGCGGACAGGCAGGCACTGGAGCAGAAGCAAGGGGAAGGCGTGGAGGAGCCAGCAAAGGTCTTTAAGTGGTGGAGTTTGCTGCCTTTCCTCACCCTGAGTATTGTAGGCGTATCGTTCTCACAGGCGCCTCAGTCCTTCCTCTCGCTATTCCTCGTGGATAGATACGGCGCCAGCCAGGCAACCGTGGCCCTTTTCCTCACCATCATCTCTGCCGGCGGGCTGCTGGCCGGCCCGCTGGGTGGATATCTCAGCGACCGCTTCGGCGCACCCCGGGTTCTGCTAACCGGATTTTTGCTCTGTGCACCCCTGATTTACCTCTTGAACTGGGTGCCCTTCCCCCTGCCTATGCTGCTGGCATTTCTCCTCATCAGCATGGTCAACTACGTGCGCATGCCGGTTACCGAAATGTATATCATGAACCATGCCCCGGAGCGCTACCGCTCCACCATGCTGGGGGCCTATTATTTTGCCGGTAATGAAGTCCTTAGCGCCTTTACGCCTGTGGCCGGCTTTATGATCGACCGCCTGGATTTCCATATGACATTTACCATTCTGGCTGCCGCCGTGTTTCTACTGGTGCTGGTATTATCCTTCTGGCTGCTGAGAAAACGCTGAAACGGCCATAAAGCAGGGTAAAAGGTATGCAGGCAGATAAGATTTAGTGATTGTCATTTGGCCCTGGTTGGGGTATAGTAAAAACTGACATAGAGCAAGGAGGAAAGGAAGATGAAAAGATTAGCACTGATAGCAGCCCTGCTGGCGGCTGTAATGATGGCAGGCTGCATCAACGTAAATCAGCCGACCGTAACTCAAACGACCACGGTAACGCCGCCTCCGACGGTAACCGTAACTCCTCCCCCCGTAACGGTAACACCTCCACCTACGACGACTCCGCCCGCAACGACATCGCCCCCATTAACAGTTATCCCTACACTGACTATGCCTCCTGTTACATTGTTGCCACTTATCGTGCCTTTTGAAAATAAGACCTGGCATCTGGAAGCCTATGGCAGCGGCAGCCTGACACCTGTCATTGCAGGAAAAGATGTTACCCTGAAGTTCGAAAGTGCCACGGGTAAAATCAGCGGCAATGCTGGCTGTAACAGTTACAGCGGCAGCTATGTTAAGATCGGCAGTGAGCTTGGGATTGCCGGCGTGATGTCAACCATGATGTACTGCCCCATGCCGGCGGGGCTGTCGGCGCAGGAAAGCTATTTCCTGAGTGCCCTCAAGGGAGCTGAAAAATACACGTCAATAACGAATCAGCTCACCATTCTATGTTCAGACAGCCGCAGGCTGATCTTCCACCCCTAGCAAAATCCAGTCCCTCTGCCGGTTTTCAGCGGCAGCACTATTTAAAGGCAGAGGAAGCAACTACGGCAACTTCCTCTGCATGCTATATAAGCTGATTACTGAGATATCCTGCAAATGGGTTTTTGTCTGAAGTGGGTTACAAATATTTAAACAGCGTGCATAAGCCCAGATTCTTTTATGGCTGGTATATGGTAATAGCCTGCTGGGTGATGCTTTTCCTACAGTGCGCCATGGCCATGGCCATATTTTTCAAGCCCATGCTGGAGGAGTTCGGCTGGGACCGGGCCACTCTTTCCTCCGTGCAGTCTATATCCTTGATTGTATTTGCCCTGCTCTCTCCTTTCCTGGGATGGCTGCTGGACAGGGTGGGGCCGCGCTTTGTGATACTGGGCAGTTCCATACTGCAGGTACTTAGCGCCGCCTTCAACGGGCTGGCAACAACTCTGTGGCACCTTTACATAGCGCGCCTCTTCTACAGCATCAATACTAACCCGGGTAGCCAGGTATTGATCAACCGCTGGTTCAACAAGCTCAGGGGCACGGCCCTGGGCATACTATCAAGCGGCATGCCCATTGGCACATTATTGCTGACACCGGTCTCGCAATTCCTTATCCTCTCCTGGGGATGGCGCAATACGCTGTTCTTCTGGGCGTGCGTGCTGCTGGTTGTGAGTATACCGCTGGTGCTTATTATCAGAAATAGTCCTGGCCAGAAGGGGCTGAAGCCAGATGGTGAAACAATCGAGCATGATAACTCCATTCAGAATGTACGCAATCCTGTGCCAAGGCAGCCGGTTGGAGCAGAGGGGTATACATTAAAAAAGGCCTTGAATACCCGCGCCTACTGGCTGCTGGGAATCAGCTATTTTATCTGCGGACTGGGTTGTGGCTTCATCATGACGCATATTGTTATCTTTGCCACTGATATGGGTTTTTCTGACATGGTAGGTGCCAGCCTGCTCAGCATCAAGGGCGGGTTTAACCTACTGGGGGTAGTGGCCATGGGTTTCCTTTCAGACAGGATAATGAGAAAAAATACGCTAGCATTGACCTATGGCATACGCTCATCGTCATTCCTCATCATGATTGTTTTTATCCTTACAGGAGGTAATTCCCTGCCTCTGATGTTCCTGGCAGTGGCCTTGTTCGGCATAGGCTGGTTCACCACTGCCCCCCTGATCGCTGGCATGGTGGCTGATCTCTATGGCAACTTGAGGCAGGGGACCATCCTGGGACTGATGACATCCTTCCACATGCTGGGTATGGCGGTTGGTGCCTATGCAGGCGGTGCTATTTTTGACCGCACGGGGGGTTATTACCACTTCTTTTTAATCCAGTTTCCGCTGGAGCTGATTGCTGCCGTTTGCGTTCTCTGCATCAAACAGGAAAAAGCCTATTGAGTGTAGAATATAGCTCATATTGCATGGGGGTGGAAAATGGAAAAAGGTAAAAATAATGTGACAGGGCGTTCCCCTTTATATACCTGGATTGGAGGTCTGATCTTTGCCGCCGGTTTCACCACGCTGATCTGGGCACTGGGCCCTGACCTCATACATTTTACAGAAACCCTGCTGCCCGACAAGGGTTCCTCCTGGTACTACTGGCAGCTACCCGAACGCAATTTCTGGCCCATGGTGATTGTGTGGCTTTTATACCTGGCGCACCAGTTCTCCCTTTGGGCTGCCATCTACTTTGCGCAGAAAGATATTTATGACTTCAGGTCAAAATACATCCTGGGCTTGCCGCGTTACGGCATTGCGGCCATGTGCATAACCATAGTATTCGTTATCCTGCATTTGGTACAGACGCATGTATGGTTCGACGGGTTGGCGCAGGATGTGCCCATCATGACCAGCCAGGGCTCGGTGATAATAATGCTGGCTATAATTCTTATCCTGGAAAATCCCCGCAGAGGACTTTTCCTGGGAAGAAAGGCGGGCAAACCTTTTACACAACAGGTGATGGCTTTCTTCAGGCGGGTTCACATGTATATTATCTCCTGGGCGCTGGTATACACTTTCTGGTTTCACCCCATGGCGGCCGACCCCCAGTTGATCACGGGGTTCTTCTATATGTTTCTGCTCTTTACGCAGGCGGCGCTGGCATGGACGTGGGTACATTTTGATAAAAGGTGGATCATTTTCCTCGAAGGTTTCGTGGCCATTCACGC
>CAZTHJ010000051.1:0-7840 GCA_964613565.1 uncultured Dehalococcoidales bacterium
GGTCAGAATCCAGACGGTGGCCTAGATCCCCCAGATGGCATACGGCCATGCCGTCAACTATTACGCGGAATACGATGTTTTCGCCGCGGTGCGCACCCTGCGCTTCATCATGATAAGTCCGCACACCTTTTAACTCAATTTCGTGAACCGTCCATTCTCCGGTATCACGGAATACCCTGGGGCTGCCCCCAATTGCCGAAACATTATCATGGTCACCATGGCCGTGGCTTACGGTAACAATATCTGCAGATTCACTGATGGGGTGGTATTCAAAGCCCAGGAATCCGGGAGTAAATGGATCCATTACTATCCTGGAGCCTCCTTTGGAGATAATGAGAAAAGTTGAATGTGCCAGCAGTTTAATCCTCATCACAGACCCCCTGTTATCCTTTTGCATATGATTCCGCCAGAAGTACCAGCGTCCTGACCATGACACCTGTAGCACCCTTTACCTTGCAGCCTTTCTCTTTATCGCTCATGGCAGTGCCGGCTATATCCACGTGCACCCAGGGAGTATCGCCAACAAATTCCGAGAGGAACATGGCGGCAGTAATTGCGCCGCCGTATCTGCCGCCGGCATTCTTGATATCGGCAACCTCGCTCTTATTTAATTCACGGTATTCATCCTTCATGGGCAGTTGCCATAAACATTCCCCCGCCCTTTCACCCGCCTGTACCAGTCTGTTTAGAAGCTTCTCATTATTGGTAAAAGCCCCGCTGCAGACATCTCCCAGTGCCACCTGGCAGGCACCGGTAAGTGTAGCCACATCTAATAAAACTACACATTTCTCTGCGACGGCATAGCTAAGCGCATCTGCCAGGGTAAGCCTGCCCTCCGCATCCGTATTCACAACTTCAATTGTTTTACCGTTCATGGCTTTGAGGATATCACCCGGTTTGAGTGCCTTTCCGCTCGGCAGGTTCTCCGTCGCAGCTATGATTGCGGTAATATTCACTCTCAGACCCATCCGCGAGATTGCGCTTAACGCCGCTATAACTGCAGCTCCGCCGGACATATCGCCCTTCATCTCATGCATATTCTCCGAGGGCTTCAAGGAAATACCGCCGGAATCAAATGTGATTCCCTTGCCTATATACGCAATGCTCCTGCTAGATCTGGCATCGCCGCGATAGCTCATAACAATAAACTTGGGCGGCTGCAAGCTGCCCTGGGCTACGCCAAGCAAAGCACCCATGCCCAAATCCTGCATCTCTGAAGATTCCAATATTTTTATGCCGAGTTTATGTTTGCGTGCAATTCCCTTTGCCACTCTGGCCATGTCGCTGGGAGTCATGTAATTTGCCGGCTCATTTACCATATCCCTGGCCAGATTGGTAGCTTCCGCCATTATACGGCCCCGGGCACAGGCCAGCTCCAGACTCTGCAGATTTACCTTATCCTTTTCGACGAGAATTAATTCCTCCACCTCGCCGTTGTCATGTTCCTGGGTCAAATATTTACTGAATTTATATGTGCCGAGAAAGGCACCTTCGACTATGGCCTGAGCTATTTCTTCCCTGCTCAATCCATGGATCCCCGTCCCATAAACTATGGCTGCAATCCTTTTACATTGCAGCTTTGCCAGTTGCCGGCAGGCCTGCCCCATAACATTGCGGAATTTCTCCAGGTTCATCTCTGCCGACTTACCCAGACCTGCCAGTGCAATTACCCGGGCAGGCATTTTACCCAGGCTGTGAATGATATTGATCTCATTTAGCTTGCCTTTCACTTCCCCGTATTCCTGCAGCTCGCTGATCACACCTCCCAGCATCTTATTTACAGACCGGGCGGCACTGCCGCGGGTTATCCCGCCTTCAAATGAGGTGATGATAACGGCATCGGCCTTTACAGCGATAATATCGTTGATGGAAACTCTAACTTTCATTTATCCTCCCGACATATCTTGAGGTATTTATATAACGATTAATAAATATACCAGACTGTCCCTGTATTGAAAAATCCCTTATCCTGACACCGCCAGCAACCGATATTTTCTCCATGCCATGGTTCCGTTTAATTTAATTTCCCACAGCGTTTTGAATGTGATCCAGCCGTGTGCATTTACCGCTGGAATCCAATTCCACCCCGATAAAATCAATCTGCCATTGACGATCACTCATATTATGTATACCCAAATAATGCAGTGAAGACTTAATCAGTTTCCGCTTTTTCAAATTTGTCACTGATTCTTCGGGAGTTCCGAAACCGGCTGTGGTTTTAGTCCTCACCTCTACAAACACTATCACATTCTTTTTCTCAGCGACAATATCGATCTCACCCTCACGAAAGCGGAAATTGGTTTGAATGATTTTGTAATGCTGCTGCTTCAAATAGCTTGCTGCCAGTTTTTCCCCCTTTGCCCCCGTATCCTGCTTGCTCATATTATTCTAAAAATATTCCTTACAGGCGCAAATGAATACCTGTGCACAGGTGTTGGCCCTAAACGGCTCAGGCACAGCAAATGCTGTCTCGTGCCATAGCCCTTGTGGTTCCTGAAGCCATAATCGGGATAAGTTATGTCCAGTTCCTGCATCATGCGGTCACGAGTCACTTTAGCAATGATAGAGGCAGAAGCAATTGAAATACACGTACAGTCGCCTTTAATAATACCCTTCTGGGCAATCTTCAACCTGGGTATGGGCATGCCGTCTACCAGCACATAGTCCGGCACCCTGGATAACTGAGCTATTGCCCGTCTCATCGCCCTGCGCGTAGCATTTAAGATATTGATTTCGTCGATGACATGATGCGGCATAATCCCTATCCCGACACCTATAGCCGTTGATTTTATCAATTCAAATAAAATTTCACGCCTGGCAGCATTCAGTTTCTTGCTGTCCCTGACACCATTTTGTATGTAGTATGCCAGGTTTTTAGGCAAAATAACCGCAGCAGCTACGACCGGTCCAGCCAGTGCTCCCCTGCCAACCTCGTCCACGCCGGCAATATATTCAAAGCCCCCGGCATATAGAACTTCTTCGTCAATCATGCCGGGGAGAGGTGATCCCTTATTGCGCATAAGACTGAATCATGCCTCCACCCAGCAGTTCATCATCGCTATAAAAAGCTATGGACTGGCCCGGAGTGATAGCTTTCTGAGGGGTTGAAAACTGAACATGAATATGATCCTGTTCCAACTTCAACACAGCTTCGGCAGCGGCAGATTTATAGCGGATCTGAGCCTTTATCCCCCCCCCGCTGGCGGGAGGAACCCCCGCAACCCAGTTTACATCAACTGCAATCAGGGCGTGATGATAAATATCCTCCATGTCACCCACGGTAATAGTATTACTGCCGCTATCAATCTGAGTAACATATAAACGCTTTCCCGCCGCCAGACCCGTACCGTAGCGCTGACCTATGGTAAAATTATATATACCGGCATGTGATCCTAGGATATTCCCGTATTTATCCCTGATATTTCCGGGAACCGGTCCCAGATGCCTGTATAAAAAATCGTTATACCTGCCCCGTATAAAGCATATGTCCTGGCTGCTTCTGCGGTGTGCCGCAGCAAATCCCTCGTGTAAAGCTATACGTATCACTTCCTCTTTTGTATATTCACCGAGGGGGAAGAGCGCATGCGCCAGCTGCTGCTGCGATAACCTGCAAAGCATGTAAGATTGATCTTTGAGCATATCCTTGCCGCGCATGATGCGATAAGCCCCATCAGCCAGGGACAGCCTGGCATAATGCCCGGTAGCCATATGGCCTGCTTTCAGCTCAGCAGCCCTGCGCAGCAGGCTGCCAAACTTAATGTAATAATTACACCTTATGCAGGGATTGGGAGTCAGCCCCGCTTTGTAATCTTCAATAAAGCTGTCAACAACTTTTTTCTTAAACTCGGGGCGCAGGTCTACAGCATAAAAACCAATGCCCAGGTCGTCACAGAAACGCTGGATCTGCTGTATCCCCTCACTATGTGCCCCCTGCAGGGATGCTTCACGGGGTATCTGCAATATCATGTGCATGCCGATCACTTCATATCCTTTCTTTTGCAGCAGATATGCAGCCACCGCAGAGTCCACGCCGCCGCTTAAGGCAACAGCTACACGCTCTTTAGTCATGGATTAAACTAATTCTTTATGTAAATATGCAGAGACTCTTTGCCAGATAATGGATGCTATCTGCTTCCTGGACTGAGCAGCATCGATGACCAGCCATTTATGCGGGTTTTCCCCGGCAAGCTGCAAAAAACCACGGCGAACCCTGTTATGAAAAGCGCTCTCTTCAGAGTCAAACCTGTCGTTCTGGGGGTTCTTTTTCCTGCTTATTCCCTCTTCGACCGGCAAGTCCAGAAAGATGGTTAAATCAGGGCTGATTCCCCTAGTGGATATCTTGTTGATGGCATCAATATATTTCAAGTCCAGACCGCGGGCAAAACCCTGATATACTGTTGTGGAATCTGAAAACCTGTCGCAGATAACCACTTTGCCCGCCTGCAATGAGGGCAGGACTATTTCATGAATAAGCTGCGCCCTGGAGGCGGAGAACAAGAATAATTCGGCCTCTGCCGAAATGCTGTATTTTTTGTCCTTCAATAAACGCCTGATGGAATTGCCCAAAGCGGTTCCTCCCGGTTCAAACGTGTGTACAGCCGGGATACCATTCTGCGTCAGCCTGCGTAATAATAGCTTCGACTGATAACTCTTTCCGCTGCCCTCACCACCTTCAAAAGAGATAAAAAGGCTCATCGCACCATCCCCAATATAGAAAATAACACAGGCAGTTTTGCGTTACGCTAACGCATACGCCGCCCTTCCCTGCGTCCCGCGGAATACTCATGGTTCCCCTTTGACATAGCCTTCTGCAACTGCCTGATAAATGAGCCGCGGGCATTCTGGTGCGTAAGTTCGCCGTAAATATCCGACATGTATTCACCAGGCTTGTCTCCTGTATGCCCCTGAGCCGCATCTTTTTTACGCCAGTAAATATTATCCAGGCATTGCTTAAGCTGAGCCAGGTTGCCACTTTTCACGGCATAGATGGGAATGCCCCTTTTTTCGGCATCACGGATGATTTGAGGTTTGCGCAGGTAAAACGTTTTCGTAGTCAGCAGCAAATTCGCTTCCTTAATATCAGCTGTTATTTTTAAGGCAATATGCCTATCCCTGGCCGCCTCCTCCAGTCTATTTCTGTTTACCCCGAAAAGGTAAATCCTGTACTTGCTGATCTCAACTTCAGCTTCACCCCTGGATACTGCAGCCAGGTTCGTTACCGATTCACCCTTTTTTATGCTGCCATCTTCGGCTATCCAGCGTATTTCCGCTCGTCTTCTTGTATTCTTGAGTATGGAATCTACAGCCTCGACAACATCGGGGTGCACCAGAACCCGATCTCTTTCCTGCATTTCAACAAGTATACTGAAAGTCGGCGGCGCTTTCCTTTCCAGGATAGACTTCTGCGTATGCCGCCGCCGTGCTTCTTCATCACCCAGCGTTACGCTTTGTATTCCACCTACCAGGTCTGAAAGGGTAGGATTCATCATCAGATTTTCCAGAGTATTGCCATGCGCTGTACCGATAAGTTGAACCCCTCTTTCGGCAATAGTCCTGGCGGCATCTGCCTCCAGGCTGGTACCGATCTCATCGATGATAATAACCTCCGGCATATGATTTTCCACGGCTTCAATCATGACGGCATGCTGCATAGTGGGGAAAGGCACCTGCATCCTGCGGGCATGCCCGATTGCCGGATGAGGGATATCCCCGTCGCCGGCAATCTCATTGGAAGTATCCACAACCACTACCCGCTTCTTTAAATCATCCGCCATCACGCGGGCAATTTCTCTCAGCATGGTAGTCTTGCCGATGCCCGGACGTCCAAGCAAAAGTACGCTTTTACCGGTTTCAACCAGGTCCTGAATTATTTTAACCGTGCCGAAAATGGCACGGCCGACCCTGCAGGTGAGGCCGATGATTTTGCCTTCACGGTTACGTATAGCGGAAATACGGTGCAGAGTTCTCTCTATACCCGCCCTATTATCACCGCTGAACTGTCCGATGCGGCTGACTACGTAATCAACATCATCCCTGGTAATTTCCTGCTCGCTTAAGATCAGTTCCTTTTGCGTATACCTGGCCTCGGGCAAGCGTCCCAGGTCGAGTATTATTTCAATTAATTCATCCCCCGATGTATGCAGCAGGTTTTGCCGCGCCTCCCGCGGCAAAACCTCCAGAAGGGCACCCAATTCGTCTGTAATAACTCTCTGCAATCACGTCTCCCTGATGGTCTCTAAAAAATACCTGTGGAATCTCAAATCCTCGGTAAGCTCCGGGTGAAAACTGCAGGCAATCAGGTTACCCTGTCTGACTGCCACAGGCTGATTGTTTAAACGGCAAAGAATTTTAACGTCTTTTCTGCATGATTCGATAATAGGCGCCCGGATAAATACCCCGTGGAACTTTTCCGGCCCACAGGCTGGTATCTCAAGATCTGCTTCGAAGCTGTCCAGCTGCCTGCCGTAAGCATTGCGCCGCCCTGCAATGTCCAATATATTCAGGCTCTCGACACGACCGTTGTCCACTATTTCCTTTGCCATCAATATCATTCCCGCGCAGATTCCCAGTACGGGAAAACCATGCGTAATTCTGTCAATTAATGGCTCAAACAGGACATTGCCCAAGAGCAATTTGCTGATAGTAGTGCTTTCACCACCCGGAATAATCAGCGCATCTGCCTGCAGTAAATCAGCGGCCAGCCTTACTTCAATGGAATCTACACCGAGCCTTGATAAAGCATTGACCTGTTCCGCAAAAGCGCCCTGCAATGCCAGAACACCTACCTTCATCTACCAGCCTCTAGTAGCAAGCAGCTCTGCGGAAGGAATCGTTTTGATATCCAGGCCGGGCATGGCAGAACCCAGACCCCGGGAAACTTCAGCAATAATCCTGGCATCCTTGTAATGCGTTGTAGCTTTTACAATGGCTTTTGCCATGGCTGCCGGGCTGCTGGACTTGAATATTCCAGACCCCACAAAAACACCATCGGCCCCCAGCTGCATCATTAGAGCCGCATCTGAAGGCGTAGCCACTCCTCCGGCAGCGAAATTTACCACTGGCAATTTGCCGGTTTGATGCACCTCAAGCACCAGCTCCAGCGAAGCGCCTAATGACTTGGCTTCCGCATTCAGCTCATCATCGGTCAGCACCTGAAGCCTGCGCAATCCGCTTTGCACTGCGCGCATATGCCTGACGGCCTCCACAATGTTCCCCGTCCCGGCCTCTCCCTTTGTCCTTATCATAGCAGCCCCTTCTGCAATCCTCCTCAGGGCCTCTCCCAGATCACGACAACCGCAGACAAAGGGTACTTTAAAATCATGTTTCCATATATGATGGCTTTCATCGGCCGGCGTTAATACTTCAGACTCATCTATATAATCAACTGCCAGGGCCTCCAGCACCTGAGCCTCCACAAAATGCCCTATGCGACACTTTGCCATCACGGGTATGCTGACCGCTTCCATGATCTCATGTATCTTCTGGGGATCGGACATCCTGGCAACACCACCGGCCTGCCGGATGTCAGCAGGCACACGCTCCAGCGCCATTACAGCGCAGGCGCCTGCATCTTCCGCAATTTTTGCATGCTCCGCCGTAACTACATCCATGATAACCCCACCCTTGAGCATCTGGGCCAAACCTGTCTTAACTTTCCAAGTAGCTTTTTCCATTTTGCACCTTACATAGCTTAATTATTAAGAGATCATATTCGCCTTCGCAACTAATTTTACAATTGTTGTAATACCAAAGCAAATAATCCTTGCCTGCCCTGCTCCCGTCTGGCAAACCCTCTCAGGAAGGTGGCCGGAAACTTTTCCCCGGCAGAGCTTTTGCCCGA
>CAZTHJ010000051.1:7937-8411 GCA_964613565.1 uncultured Dehalococcoidales bacterium
GGGATGCGCTTATCATGCGGGCACGCCGGGTAAATCTTCTCGTCCATTGCGGAGACAAATTAGCACAACGGCATTACCCTGTAAATGCCAGAATGACACCCCCGCTGCATGATAAAGGGGGCTATGCGATGGTTTGAAAACACGTACAGAGAAAAGGAACCAAGCCATCTTTACTGAAACGTGGTACATCCAAGTGAATAACTGATTTGCATGCAGGGGTTATCGACCGCCGGCTCCTGTGACAATACAGTCAGCTCTTATACCGGCAAATTCAACTTTAGCTGTGGTACAATGACCGTACGCAGATCCGCCTTTCTCAAGCAATCGAGCATCTGCCCATCGTGTCTTTATGAGGCGTTTGACTTATGCCTGTTGAAGCAAAATTTATTCATTTTCTGCACTCCCTGCAGCAACACCGCAGGCATACACATGGCAATCATTCCCAGGTACAGGAGAACGATAGCCGCGGCGCAT
>CAZTHJ010000052.1:0-6299 GCA_964613565.1 uncultured Dehalococcoidales bacterium
CTGCGATGAGATGACAGAGGCTACCCTGGCGGAAAACCGTAAGGCCATCGATTTTGCCACATGTATCCTGGTTACCTCCTGCGCACTTGGAGTACATAAAGTCAGTGAAATCATACATAAGCCGGTTATTCCCGCAGTAGATACGCTTTTTATCGGTATCGAAGACCAGCCGGGGGTATTTTATGAGACGTGCATACAGTGCGGACAATGTGTCCTGGGATTTACGGCTGGCATTTGCCCTATTGCCAGATGCCATAAAGGTTTGCTGAATGGCCCCTGCGGCGGCACCAACCACGGCAAATGCGAGGTGGATAAGAACGAGGATTGCGTCTGGACATTAATATATAACCGGCTCAAGGAGCAGGGCAGGCTGGACTTGATGCGCAAATATCAGCCCCCCAAGAACAATCAGGCAGTGCCCAGACCACGCTCAATTAAAATCGGCTGACCGAGGAGAAGATCATGACTACCCGTTTTAAGCAAGCTCTGAATTCAGATAAATTCATCATCACCAGCGAAATCGGCCCGCCCAAGGGAATAAACCTGGATAAAATGCTGCACCATGTTGATATTCTCAAGGACGTGGTAGATGCCATTAATGTTACAGACCATCAAAGCTCGGTTATGCGTTTTCCCTCTATCGGCGGCTGCCTGGAGGTCAAGGACAAGGGCGGGGAACCCATACTGCAGATGACCTGCCGCGACCGCAATAGGATGGCACTACAGGCAGAACTACTGTTTGCCGCTTACCGCGGCATCAATAATGTGCTCTGCCTGACAGGTGATGCCGTACCCGTGGGCGATCATAAAGAGGCCAAGGGCGTCTTTGACCTTGATTCGCTTCAACTGCTCAAGACAATACGCCTCATGGAATCCGGCATGGATCTGGGAGGCAATAAGCTGGAAGGTACTCTGGAATTCTGTGCAGGGGCTATTGTTACACCGGAGGCAGATCCTATTGAACCGCAGCTCATCAAATTCGAAAAAAAGGTAGAGGCGGGCGCAGAATTTATCCAGACACAGGCCATCTATGACCTGGATAATTTTGCCAGGTTTACGCAGTACGCTAGGCAGTTTCCCGTTAAAATCCTGGCCGGCATAGTGCTGCTGGTTTCAGCTCCCATGGCCAGATATATGAATCAAAATGTGCCTGGTATTTTCGTACCGCAAAACCTTATAGACGAATTGGCCTCAGCGCCGAAAGGCACAGCCTTAAACAAGGGTATAGAGATAGCCGGCCGCATGATTGCTACTATCAAGAAAGAGAAGATGTGCGACGGCGTGCACATCATGGCCATCGGCAAGGAAGAGGTGGTACCGGATATCCTCAAGGCGGCGGGGATACTGAACTAATTACCAGCATCTTCTACAACTTCTATCTCCAGTATCCTGTCCACGCGGAAATGCCTCTCCTGTCGCCGCGCCAGGCAATATGCTCTTAATCCCGTATAAATGGCTCCGTTAAACTCCATCTCCCCAACTTCCTGCGGCTGGATAATCCTGGAAGACTTCTCATCGCTGGGCTTCAGATAGATAATCCTCAGCCTGTTTCCATTTCTTATGGCCTTCCGTATTATCCTGAGCTTATCATCTGTGGAGCAGATCTGCTCAGATTTCTTATATTGATAAGCGGTCATGAAATTAACTACTTTATAGTCCATCCAGATATTATGCTTCAATAATGGCCGCTTAAGAATGATGCCCTCCAGGCTGGTACAGCGGCTCAACGCAACATAAATCTGGCCGTGGGCAAAAGTGCCCCTACCCGTATCTACTATAACCTTGTCAAATGTTTTCCCCTGTGCCTTATGGATAGTGACAGCCCAGGCCAGCATCAGCGGATACTGTGTAAAGGTACCGACTATCTCGGACCTCAGCTTATTATCCTCAATAAAGAAACGGAAGATCTCCCATTTATGAGGATATATCTCCATCACCTCACCATCAGATAATGTAGCTACGATAGACTGCAAACCATTTTTTTTCTGCGCTATTTGTTCGATCTTGCCGATAGTGCCATTGACCCAGCGCCCGGCCGCATCATTATTCAGCAGCATAATCTGAGCACCTTCCTTGACCTGAAGGTCAATGGCAGTGGGCAAATACTCCCTGCCAAACTGCCCCTCTATCCTGCCCCTGAAAAGACAGGCATTACCCTGCAGTTTTTCCAGTTCCCTGGTGTTAATCTGCTCGGCCAGCTGGTTTGTTGTCGTAAGATAGATATAAAAACTGTCCGGTGCTGGCTCATAATCAGGAAAATAGCGTCCGTTAAACTGCTTCAGGTCGTCCACCGTAACCGTATTATTGCGGATACTGTTTAAAAGTCGGATAAATTCGTCGTCATGCTGCCTGTATATTTTCTGCAGCTCCACAAGCTCCATATGAATGTTACCAAAGGCATGGGAGCTGAAGAAATACGGGCTGTCATAAACCGAGGAAAATATCTTTCGCTCCTCCCCCTTAAGCACCGGAGGCAACTGGTACAGGTCTCCCACAAAAATCATCTGTATGCCGCCGAAAGGCTTTTTCTTCCCTGGGCCGTTCTGCCGCAAGAAAATATCCACACAGTCCAGCAGGTCCGCCCTCACCATGGAGACTTCATCTATAACGATGGCATCCAGCTCATTATAAATCTGCTTGCCCTCTTTGCTGTAGAGTTCTTTAACCTTGTCAGGTGTGATATCTGGTTTGAATTTGAAAAAGGAATGAATCGTCTGACCTTTGACATTAACTGCAGCTACCCCCGTGGGCGCCAGCACTACCACTTTTTTTCGTGTATTATTTCTGAAATAGTCCAGCAGCGTTGATTTGCCCGTGCCAGCGCGGCCGGTGACAAAGACATTTTCCCCCGTCTGCTCCATGATGTGCAGCGCCAGCTTAAACTGCTCATTGAACTCGATTTTGGGAGATCCGGCTTTCTTTTTTACCATAGCAGGCGAAGCAAAAACAAAGATATTAGCTTATTGAGAGTTGTTTTAAGATTAGACTTATTTCGCAGTAGTTTATCAAATATGCGTGACAAAATGGTAAAAGATAAATGTCGAAGAAGCTAAAGATAAATGTTACAATTTTTATGAGGGTTAGGAATATGATAGAAAATACAATTACTCACAACAGGCAGAAAATTGGCTATGCCCTAGGTGGAGGGGCAGCACGAGGTTTGTTTCATATCGGTGTTCTGAATGTCCTCGAGGAACACGACGTCTATCCGGATGTGATAACAGGCACGAGTATGGGATCTATTATAGGAGCTTTATACGCCAGCGGCCTCAAGGCCAGGGAAATCAAAAAGTTAGCCTGCAGTATTGACTGGAAACAAACAATAAGGCTGGCAGATATCGTCTTGCCTACCAGCGGGCTGATACAGGGCCGAAGGATTATCAAACTTCTCAAATCTATTCTCGCTGATATCAAATTCAATCAACTGAAATATGAATTTGCCTGTGTGGCCGCTGATATGTACACGGGAGAACAAATTGTCCTGAAGAGCGGCTCTATAATAGAAGCTGTGAGAGCCAGCATTTCAATTCCGGGTATCTTTACACCGGTGAATAAAGATGGACGCTACATGGTTGACGGCGGACTGGTGAACGTGGTACCGGTAAGCGTCTGCCGAGATATGGAAGCAGAATATGTGATCGGTGTCAATGTTATACCTGATCCCACCAGCTGCATCATGAGAGTAAAAATCGGTGGTGCCAGTAACAGTGACAACTCTGATAGATATAGCCCACCTGATGATGACATGCAGCAGCCCATCATTCCCCATACCAGGGTCCAATATCATAACTCGCGTACTGATAATATTGATAGAGGTATTAGAAAATTTCTCCTCTACAGACAACCAAAACTGCAAAAACTAATAGCACGCCGTCCCTCGGCTATTTTTTCCCGCACACCCTATTTCCTCAGGCCTTCATATCCAAGCCTGATTGAAGTACTGAGCCAGTCGCTGAACATCATTGAATATAACATTGCCGTGCAAAATCTTAAGGATGCCGACCTGGCTATCAGTCCGCTTACTGAAACAGTCGGTTTCTGGGAATTTCACAGGGCGGCTGATGCCATCGAGGCCGGCGAAAAAGCTGCTCGTTCAGTGCTGCAGCGGGATGCTGTTGCACGCATACAACTGGGTAAATTAATAAGCAGATAGGATTTATTCCTGATCAATTTTACCTGTGATATCTATACAGAATGCTTTTCTAAGCATTCTGCGGGCATCAATCAAGATTAGAATCTCGTTTTAATAATCAGGATAAACATGAAAATAATGACCAGTACGCTTGCAGCGATCACCAGCCAGACCCAGGCAGGAATTTGAACCTGATCAACTGATACTGATTGAAGCTGTGCCCGTGCAGGCTGTGTCCTAAAACTGAATACCGCACTCCAATCGCTTGGAGAAGGCTCCACCGCTTCAACACGCCAGTAATAATCCTGATTGCATTCTAGTTTCCCATTGTAGCTGTAGGCTGAGGTGCCGATGACACCCGTAGATACAATTGGATTGCTCATATCAGGGTTCGGGGAAAGCTCGAACCAGTAGGCTGTAGTATCGTTATAGGTTGACCATGAAAAGTTGATGGGAGCATTGCAGGAACATCCACAATCATTTTGTGGTGACAGAAGCTGCAGGCCATAGTATGGACTCGCCACAGGCAAGCCGGCCTTAATCGTAAAATCACCGACTTCAGACCAGGGGCTTCTGATATATTCACCTGTAATAGCATGACGTGTCCTCACACGCCAGTAGTAGCCGTGACCACACTCCAAAGTATCGTCTGCCGGCACTATATAGGCAGGGTCTGTTATAGAATGAGGCAGGTAATAGGGATTGGAGGCTGGTTCAGCAGTGGGCAATCTCAAGTCAAAAGTTTCAGTTTTTGAGATATTGAGTTCATATTGATCACTCAATGAAAGCTGTTCCCAGATCAGATTGAATCCTTCATTCCTCCCGCTAACAGGATCACATCCTATTAACCCTGCCTTATCAATCCATTCCCCTTGCTTACATATGTTATCGATAAAGCAATAAATAGTGTGAGCATTTGCATCATGTGTATCCAAAGCCCACAATCGATTTTGAAACAGGTCACCGGAAAACTTGAGGAATGGTATTGTATGATCATATAAAAGGTTTTTTGTAGGATCGAAGGTCACGCCATCAGGAAGAGTACGGTTAATCACATCCCACTCTATATGAAAATAACTGGGCACTGCCGGATTCAATGACCTGTTTACGCCGCCACTATCCGGGCTAGTTGCTGGTTCCATACGCAGTGCGTATAGAGTACCTTCCTCCCCCATAGCCAGACCGCTTAACCTTTCTCCATATCCCTCCTGGACCAAAGGCAAATCGATAAGTTCCCATTCTTCAGATGCCCTTATAATCCAACGATAAACACCCTTGTCCGCTATATCAGTAGCTGCATATACTATTTTGTTCTGAGCATAATTGCTGTCCGCAATCACCTGCACGTCGCCCGTGCCTGTATCATCGATAGCCATACTAATTGCGGTAAAAGTATCACCGACATCGGTTGAATACGCCATCCTGCCATCCTGGCTGCCAACAAAAATGTCCCCATTGCCTGCCCTGCTCAGCATATTGATTTCGTTTAGGGTTGTGGTGACCGGATATTGCCAGATGGCGCCATCGTTGCTGGTCTTACGTATTTGCCCCTGGGTTAAAGCGGCAATAACCGTATGTTGATCTGCCAGTATTAAATCAACCACAGGAGCAGGCATATTATATTTATACCAGTAATTTCCCCTGGTATGTGAAATGGCCATCCTGCCACCTCCATCTTTTTCAGCAGCCACAATAGTATAGTCCACCAGATAATTCGGGCTCAGCCTGAGGATCAGCCTGTCAGAATCGGTATCCAGCCCCAGGATTCTTCCCCAGTATTTACCGAGGGGCTCCCCTGCAGTGCGCCAGACGAATTCGAAGCCGAGCTCGTTATAGGTAGCAATAAAGAGACTCTTGGAATCAGGGGCCGGAGCGATATCACAAATGCGAATTTCTGTGTCTATCAGGCTAACCTGTTCCCAGTTATCGCCGTTGTCCTGGCTCTGGGAAAAAGCACTTTCATCAGGAGGCCAGGCAGGATTGGTATATTCATTGATCCTGCAAGTACCGCAATAGGCATAAGTCCCACTGCTGTTCCATGCTACATAGGCATGACCCGGGCCGGTTGGCGGCTGGGTAGCCTTCTGCCAGGATGGAGTTGCGGGATATTCAAAGGGATTGAGACAGCGTCTGACCTGAATATACGGCCACCCGGAGACAAAATAAT
>CAZTHJ010000052.1:6345-8408 GCA_964613565.1 uncultured Dehalococcoidales bacterium
TGTTGCAGATACTGGTGTAGCTATAGTCTGAAGCCATACCGGCATTCAATCTTGCTTTTATCGGAGAACGACGTAGGTCAATCCTGTAAACATCATTGGCAGCCTCCGAAGAGTCTGGCCAGGTGTTTGGCCTGCGATTATAGCTGAGGAAACACACCATTTTATCGGTAACACCTCCATAATAATCAGAGGGTAGGGCCAGAGAAGCAATAACTCTTTTCACAGCTGTATCATCACCATATAAGGGGTCAATGTCCACTGGAAAATTAACCAGCCTATTCCATTTGACGGTTTCAGACAGGTCGCGCTGGTAAATACATAAGAAGGTACCGTTGGCTGGCGTAACATCGCCGGCAGTGGATCCGACTGCCAGTATAATGCCATCATCCATGTAGTTTGGAGAGAAGGCTACAGCAGAAACTTCGGCATTGGTGATTGTATCATTTGAGGTAACTGTTATATCCAGATTTTTCCAGCCTCCCATGCTGGTACCCACAGATGTCAGCCATACCTGGCCGGTAGTTGTTGCATCACCCCACTTCGCCGTGCCGACTGCAATGTCCCAGATCAAATCAGTGCCGGGAGGTTTATAATAGGCATAGGATATGGTAATACACTGAATTTCACCATTTATGACAGGCAAATTGGTATTGATCCAGGTATCCCCTCCATCTATAGATATATATACTTTCTGCCCTAAATTGGTAGCCAAAGCCAGTATTGAGGGCTTATCTGGAGCTGCAGCAATATAGCTTGTGCCGACCAGGGAAATCCCAGCGTTTGCCCGCGTATTTGTTATGTCTTCCCAGGTTGTGCCGCCATTGTCCGTCCTGTACAGTTTTTTGTTGCTATTATCCAATGCATATATGGCATTTTCGCTGCTCACAGCAATCTGGCTGATCTCAGAACCATCAACCACCAGATTCCCATATGCACCCGGCTTTTCTATTTCAAACCATTCCAGAACCCTATCCGTTTCTGCATGCAGTGGCTGAACGAGAATCACTGCTAGTAAAACAGTCAATAATATTGATGCTGCAAAACTTCCCGGGATTGTCTTCAATAACCGTTTCCTTTCATCATTAATACAAGCAAGAATCTAAAAGGATATCACCAAATTTTATAATTTAACATACAAATATTAATTTCATGTTAATCAACAGAAATATATATCTGCCACAGAGCAATGAGGTTGATGTAAATACAAACAGCAAATATTAACATAGAATTAACAATTAAAGGCTAGAATTTTGTAATATATAACAAGAACATAACTATTTAAGGAAGTACATGTATGAAGAGATTTAGTTTTGGTATTTTGATAATCTCCTTATTACTCATTTTTACTGTAGCCTGTAGTGCCAAAACAGATACAACATCCACAACCGCCAGTCAAACATACATTGTAACCCGGGGCAATATTGCCAATCAGCTCACTCCAACAGGTAATTTGCAGATGCCCAACCAGGCCAAGCTGACCTTTGGTGCTTCAGGCACGGTAGACGAAATTTTAGTGCAAATCGGTGATGAGGTAAAGGAAGACCAAGTACTGGCAAAACTGGATACTGTTACCGTTTCCAGTTTGCAGCAATCTCTGTTGCAGGCTCAAATTGATATCAAAACAGCACAGATGAACCTGGACAATGCCAAGACACCCACGCTGGGCTCAGGCAACACTGTAACCGCTCCTGATCCCCTGGCAATAGAGGCTAAAGAGCTGGCACTGGAACGGGCGAAACTGAATTTGGATAGCGCTCAGAGGCAATTAGACGGATCTATCATTACAGCTCCGTTCGATGGGCTGGTGGCAGTGGTCAACGTGCTCGTTGGGGATAAGGTTTCTACGGGTACGATTGTTATTCGCTTGATAGACCCCAATATCTTGGAGGTGGAAACATCGGTAAATGAAACAGATATCTTCAATGTTAAGTTGGGTTCTTCTGCTACCATACAGGTAGTTGCACTTACCAATGTGAATTTGCCTGCGACTGTTATCGCTATTTCCCCAGCAGCTACTATTTCAGGTGGTGTGGTAAACTATGCGGTCAAATTACGCGTTACAT
>CAZTHJ010000053.1:0-8221 GCA_964613565.1 uncultured Dehalococcoidales bacterium
ATGACCTTGCCCACCAGCGCGCTGGCTTCGATTTCCTCAGCTGTAGGCTCTGCCGCCGGCTTTGCCTTGATCAGGGCAGGCGACCTCTGCAACCAGTTGTTTTTGAGGTCCTGGACGATTTTTCTAGGGGAAAGCGGTTTGCCGGAGAGAAAGGCGGGACACCTGTCCTGGCAGCGCCCGCAATTGGTGCAGGCATCCAGGTCAAGTATCTGTTTCCAGGTGAAATTCTCTATTTTATTCACCCCGAAGAAATCCGACTTTTCCAGGTCCATATAGGATAGCGCGCCTTTGGGTCTGGATGACTTAAAGAACACATTGATCGGAGAAACAATAATATGTGTCAATTTGGAGAACGATAAGCAGACATAATAGATCGACCCAAAAGCAATCAATGCATGGAACCAGTACAGTATATTATATGCGGTCAGTCTTGCCCCTTCAGAGAGCCCTGAGAATATGCTGGCAACAGCATATCCGCCGAAAGACCAGATTGACCACTCGGGATGGCTGTAGAATTCCGGCTGTGAAAGCCCTTCTGGAAGTGCTATGATCATGCGAAAGCCTTCGATGAAATATCCTGTCAGAACCACGACAAAAACCAGGGTTATCACCACGCCGTCATCAAAGATTGTCTGCAGCCTCTGAGGTTTCTGAATATACCTCCTAATGACAGCCATGATGGCACCTACAAGCATCATCAAACCGCCCAGGTCGCCGGCGAAACTTATGCCCAGGTATACATTGCCATAGAGGAAGTGAACGATATAATGATTGACTACGTCAAGGGCAGTTGCCAGCAGCAGCAAAATGCCACCGATAAAGAGCAGAAAATGCATAATACCGGGATATGGTTCTCTGAGGAACCTGCGATGAAAAAAAGCATCAACTATACCTTCATAGGTAAAACCCTTGATACGATTGCCAATATTATCTGTCCTCTTCTCCGGCCTGCCTATATTCCATAACCTGATCCGGCGTACCAGTGCATAGACCAGTATGACTACCGCAATCAGCCCCAGAGGATAAAAGATAAACGGTGCTAGTGAGGCATTCCAAAAAATTTCTCGTGAAGCTTCCATAGATCTCCTTTCATCTTAAAAACCCAAATATTATAGCAGATTATGATCAGGCCAGCATCAGCTTCTGGCAATAAAAGTCAGCAATTCCAGGATGGGAATAATCAGGCAGCCCATGTACGGCCTATGTTCTGTTATTGCGCCCGGGTAATGCCAGTTTGTGTTTCTTCAGCAGCGGCCCGCTGGTTTGCTGAGCTATGCTGTACAGGCTAACTACCGATTCAGCGGGCACAGAGGAATCTCCAATCATGGTTTCTGCCTTATCGTGAAATCCGTGGTAGTCCGTCCCTCCCGTAGGTAGAAGCCCATATTTTCGACCAAGGCCTAAAAGCCGCTGCCTAGTTTCATCAGAATAGCCATCATAATATATTTCCAGCCCCACAAGTCCGGCACCTTTTAGCTCTACAATGAGCGGCTCAAGGCCGATGATATTATCAGGGTGGGCCAGTACAGGAATCCCGTCATTATCCCCGATAAACCTGACGACTTCCGCCGGTTTCATTTTCTTGTGTTCTACATAAGCCGGACCATGTTTACCGATGTATTTCTCAAATGCTTCCTGGAAAGTTTGAACATACCCGGCCTGCAGCATAGCCCGGGCTATATGAGGCCTGCCGATGGCGCTGTCCCGGACAATCCGCATCAAGTCTTCCCATTCTATTTTCATATTCATGGCGTCGAGTCTTTTGATCATCTTCCGGGCACGAACCTCTCTGGAATTTCTTAATTCAGCCAGTGCCAGCAGAAAACTATCCCGCTCAAAATCAACAAAATAACCCAGCACATGAACTTCATTCTGCGGCAAGTCGGTGCTGATTTCCACGCCCGGGATTACGCTAAAAGATGCTGAATCCCTGGCCGCCCGTAAAGCCGGCAGTACTCCATCTACCGTATCATGATCGGTGACCGCGATTACGTCAAGGTCAACTTTGATGGCGAGCTTAACCAGTGCTTCCGGCTGAAGAAGCCCGTCTGAAGCTGTTGTATGCAGGTGTAGGTCTGACTTGATCGGACTATGGATATTCACGTCGAATCCGCTCAATATTGGTTGCTTTTCCCGTATCAATATCGATATCAATCAGCATAGCCATAAAAACAACCTTGCCTCTGCCTACAGAAATGCGGTGAGGCATACGCGTAAGAAAACTGTGTATTACCGATTCCGTATTATCCCCGATCACGGAATCTTCCGGGCCAACCATGCCGATATCGGTGACATAGGCCGTACCCCCGGGCAGGATTTTTGCATCAACGGTACCAACGTGAGTATGTGTGCCGACCAGGGCGCTGACCCTGCCATCAAGGTATCTGCCCATGGCTATCTTTTCCGAAGTCGCCTCTGCATGGAAATCAACTATGATGGCCCTCTTATGTCCCTCAAAGCCAGCCAGAAAGCTGTCCATGGCGCGGAAAGGGCAATCGTAATCCCCGACAAATACACGACCGATTAAATTTGCCACGATGACATTTTTGGCCGTCCAGCTTCCTATGCCAGGGGCGCCGGGAGGAAAGTTCAGCGGCCTGATAATGGGTATCTGTCCGTCCAGATGCGGGATTATCTCTCGCTTCGCCCAAATATGATTTCCCGTTGTGATTACATCCACGCCGGCATTAAACAGTTCATAGGCAGTAGGTATAGTGATACCCAGGCCATGGGCAACGTTCTCCCCATTAGCGACGACCAGGTCTATGCTGTATTCACGGATTAAACCGGGTAAAATCTCCTGTACAGCTTTTCTGCCCGGTTCCCCGATAATATCGCCAATTGTAATAACACGCAATAATTTATCCTTTCACTGATGCGGCAGGCAGACTCTACTTGGCGTAATCAACCGCCCTGGTTTCCCGCAGCACGGTCACTTTTATCTGCCCGGGATATGCCAGGCTGTCCTGTATCTTTTTGACTATATCTCTGGCCAGGCGCATCGCTCCCAGATCGTCGATCTGATCAGGCTTGACCAGTATGCGGACTTCCCGGCCGGCCTGTATGGCAAAGGCCTTTTCCACGCCTGCAAAGCCGAGTGCTACATTTTCCAGCGCTTCAATGCGCTTCAAATACTGTTCTACAGATTCGCGGCGGGCGCCCAATCTGGACCCGCTGATTGCATCTGCGGTGGCTACGATAAAACCAAGGACACTGGTGGTTCCTGCCTCTCCATGATGTTCAGAAATAGCCTGAACGATATCGCTGGATTTATCCCATTGCTTGACCAGATCCGCCCCAATAGAAGCATGTGGACCCTCAACTTCATGATCCACAGCTTTGCCGATATCGTGCAGCAGCGCTGCCTTTTTGGATTTCAGCGTATCGGCGTTAATTTCGGCAGCAAGCATTCCTGCGAGATGCGCAACCTCAAGGCTATGTCGCAGCACATTCTGACCGTAGCTGCTGCGGAATTTCAATCTGCCCAGCAATTTGATCAATTCAGGATGGATTCCCGGCACGCCCGCTTCCCTGGCGGCTCTTTCACCCTCTACCTTAACCGCAGCCTCAACCTCATTTCGGGCTTTCTCCACAACCTCTTCAATCCTGGCCGGATGTATCCTGCCGTCCAGAATAAGGTTGCTCAGGGCTACACGTGCAATTTCCCGCCTGAGCGGAGCGAAACTCGAAATTGTAACCGCTTCCGGGGTGTCATCGATAATCAAATCAACTCCCGTAGCCTGTTCCAGAGCCCTGATATTGCGTCCTTCGCGGCCAATCAGCCTACCCTTCATCTCATCATTGGGCAGCGGGACAACAGAAACAGTGGTTTCGGAAACTACGTCAGTTGCACAGCGTTGAATAGCTGTTGAGAGAATATCACGTGCCTTTTCCTCAGCCTCTTCCTTGACCTTGGTTTCCCATTCGCGTACCCTGCGTGCGGCATCATCCTTAATTTCAACCTCAATGATAGCCAGCAGCTCCTGCTTTGCCTCTGCACTGGTCATAGCCGAAATAGCCTCAAGCTCATGCAGCCTCTTAACTTTAATTTCTTCCAGCTGAGCGCGGGTATTGTCCAGCTGTTTTTCCCTATTGGCCAGGTCGCGGTCGCGCCGATCAACAAATTCAAGCTTGTGCTCTAATTTTTCTTCCTTCTGGGCAAAACGCCTTTCCATCCTTTCCAGGTCACCCCGGCGCTGGCGACTGTCAGCTTCGGCTGCCGCACGTACGCGAACGGCTTCGTTACGAGCTTCCTGAAGGACTTTTTCGTGTTTATCTGCGGCCTCAGCGAGTAAGCGTTTGGCCTCACCCTGCGCTGTTCGTACCTGCTGGTTGGCCAGTATTTGACGGGCAAAGTAACCCAGTAAAAGACCTACTATTAGTAAGAGTATGCCCAAAGCAATATATATAAAGATGCTCATTAAAGTGCCTCGCTTTCATAAAATCTGAAGAGTAAAAATATGCAAACATCATTTTTTCAACCTAATACTAAACATAATCTGATCTGTTGTCAACCTATCATACGACTATGTCTGGTTTTCTTCCCGAAGAAGCCTGCATATTTTTTCACAAATACCATAGTTAAATCCGCGCCATTTCAGGTAGTTGGTCACCTTGATATGGAATTCTTCATATTCAAGGTTAGACCATCGCACAGCTTTCTTCCTGACAGCAGCCAGGGCTGCCGCCTCCTCATCGATCCCTTCCGTTACCGTATCTGTAATATCTGAGGGGATGCCCTTCTGCTTAAGTTCCTTTTTGATAATAAATCTGCTTTTGGGGTTAAATGATATGCGGTTATCCCTCCAGTAAGCGGCAAATTCCATATCGTTGATAAGTGCCTGCTTTTTCAGCCGTTTTACTGTCTTTTCAATTGTTTGTCTGTCAAACCCGCGCCGGGATAGCCTTTGCCTGACTTCCGATTCACTCCTGGGACGATAGCTGAGGAAATTCAATGCTGCATCCAGGCACCTTTGAAAATAGTCTGCTTCCTGCAATTTCAGCAGTGCCGCCTGCGAAAGTTCCTGGCCGGGCCTGAGTCCGTTTTGCCTGATGACATTTACATCCAATGTCACCACCACTGAGCCGTCAATTAAGATATCGGCCCTCTTTTTTTTGTTAGCCAAGTCAATGCTGGTTATCTTTGGCACGCTGAAATGATCGCTACTTTCCTATACTCGCAGCCCGTATCTGTGATTCCAGTTCATCCGCAATATCGGGATGCTGCATAAGGTATTCCCTGGCATTTTCCCTGCCCTGACCCAGTTTTATCTCGTTATAGATATAAAAAGTACCTGATTTCTTTAATATATTAAGGCTAGTACCCAGATCAATTATATCCCCTTCCCGGCTGATGCCAGACTTAAACAATAAATCGAATTCTGCAGCACGGAATGGCGGAGCTACCTTGTTTTTCACTACTTTCGCCCTGATCTTGGTGCCCACAATGTCAGAGCCATGCTTGATGACCTCGCCCTTGCGCAAATCTATGCGAACACTACTGTAAAATTTTAACGCCCTGCCTCCGGGAGTCGTTTCAGGATTACCAAATACTATACCTACTTTCTCTCTCAACTGATTAATGAATACTATGGCTGTCTGGGACTTATTCATAGCTGCTACCAGTTTTCTCAATGCCTGTGACATAAGCCTGGCCTGCAATCCCATATGAGAATCGCCCATTTCTCCTTCAATCTCCGCCCTGGGTACCAGGGCAGCTACGCTATCTATTACGATAAGGTCCATGCAGGCCGTTTTTACCAGTTCCTCGGCAATATCCAGCGCCTGTTCACCATAATCCGGCTGGGAAATCTGCAGTTCTTCCCATTTGACACCGCAGGTAGCCGCATATTCGCAGCTAAAAGTCTGCTCTGCATCAATATAAAAAGCCTGCCCGCCGGCTTTTTGTGTCTGTGCAATGATATGTAAGGCAAGCGTAGTCTTGCCTGAGGATTCAGCGCCGAATATCTCCGTGACACGGCCCCTAGGTATGCCGCCGATGCCAAGTGCAATATCGAGTGCCGGCGAGCCCGTAGGGATGGCTTCAACAGCCTGCCGAAGAGAAAGCTCCCCCAGCTTCATTACCGCCCCTTCACCATGCTTTTTGATAATCTGACTGATTGCCAGGTCTAGTGCCTTTTGCCTGTCTATGGACATCTTTCCCTCCTTCACTTCACAGTGTCAATAAGAGCATATTAACACAAATGTTCTAATTATACAATACCTCCAGGGACATCTTCCGCCGACGGCGACAGAGGAGGAATACGCTTATGCACACTTTGTTTCATCATAGTTTCGATTTTCTCTGCAGCATGAGTACTCCCTTTGTGGTTGAGCAGGTATGAATCCAGATCTGCATAGGTTATGCCCATTTCCACCTCGTCAGTCTGCCCCACCCACAATCCAGCTGAAGGAGGTTTTTGTATTATCTCCCGGGGTATTTCCAAGTACTTTGCCAGCTCTACCACCTGCCTTTTAACCAGGCCCGCAATGGGCATTATGTCAACCCCACCATCACCATACTTGGTAAAATAGCCCACGGCCAGTTCACTGCGGTTGCCAGAACCTGCAACCAGGTAGCAATTCAGATTGGCAAAATAATAAAGCACCGTCATCCGCAGCCTGGGCTTGATGTTAGCCCGTTCAAGATCGAGTTTGCCCCTGTGCCCGGCTCCCTGCATTTCATTCCCCAGTGCCCTGCCCAATGCATCAAATACATTGCTAAGCTCGATAACCTTATAGGGAATATCAAATTTTTGCGCTACCATTTCCGCATGTCTTTGATCTTCCCCGGCACTGTGGCAAGGCATAATCACTCCCAGGCAATACTGAGGAAAAGCCCTTTTGCAGAGTACAGACACCACTGCAGAATCAATGCCCCCGCTCAAGCCAAATACTACACCATTAACCGAGGCAGCTTTCACAGATTCACAGATCCACCTGGTCAAAAACTCAGCTGTTTTCTGCATGTTAGTTTATCCGCCTTTTTGCCGTTATTATACATGCGGCCATGGACACCCACAAAGGGAGACTAATACAAAATTTGACACATATCTTTATGTAAGTTAAATTTAGAGGGAACATCCAGAGGTTCTACATGCCTATTTACGAGTATATTTGTCAGTGCTGCAACAAGAAGTTTGAACTCCTGCGTTCCATGTCCGAATCTGATCGAGAAGCCAGTTGTCCCGAATGCAAAAAAATGGCAAAAAGAAGCCTGTCACGCTTTGCTTCCTTCAGCAAAGACAGCGCATCGGGCATATCCAGCCCCATTGCCGGCACAGGCAGCTCCTGTTCGGGCTGCTCTTCCTCGAGCTGCAGCTCATGTGGAATGTAATATATTAGGCACGTCAGGCAGATTTGCCATTTCAGCCCCTTTAAGCCGGCGCTGGACTATAAAAACAATACCTGATATCAGCGCAAATTGTATAGCCACAGCGCTGAAACAGAAGATGACAATATCATAAAAGAAGCCGCTGGGAAACATCATAATCAGGTAATCCGTGCGTGGATCAAGAATCCAGAATTGATTGGCAAAGCTGATTTCGTGAAAAAAAAGAAAGAGCCTGTCAAAACTGATCAGTGCTATTACGCCCAGGCCCAGCATGATTATAATTGCTGCAATACTGCCTGTAAAAATAGGCTTAAGCACCATGAGCCAGTTTCTCGTCAGTAAGAATATTAAGCCAGCACACAGCAGCAATAATAGCAGGCAAACTATTTGTACCGCATAGTCCAGCCTGATCAAGCCCTTAACATCTTCCAGATGCATGATTTCTTTTTCAGATAGCAGTTCAATTGTCTCACCGTTCATCTTTTCCACAATAACCTGTGGTGACAGCTCCTTTGCATTATAATAATCTATCCAGTGCTGATAGATACGTTTTAACTCTGCAGAGCTGATGCCGGTAATCTTTTCAATAGCGTATGTGTCGACAGAATATTGATAAATTCTAATTTCACTGGCAAAGAACCTGATATTGCCGGTCACGATAAATAGCGGAAATGATAAGGCAATGATAAAAATAAGTAAATATTTTACATATTTCATTGCAAATCCCATCCACACCGGATTAACCAAACAGCATGCAACCGGATTAAATAATACTCTAACTCGCAGCCACAGGCCAAGTGCAAGATTTATGCTATAATACGTTCATCTCCAAAGCCTATGTTTACCCATCTTCACGTTCATACCGAATACAGCCTCCTGGACGGAATG
>CAZTHJ010000054.1:0-8016 GCA_964613565.1 uncultured Dehalococcoidales bacterium
CGTCAATATCTCTCTCAGTCTTTAATGTATCCAGGGCATTTTGCCATGCTGCGATGGTGCTGTCCGGAACATCTTTGCTGAAGGCGATGTACAGGTCTGCGTGGATGACTATAGCAGGCAGTTTGACAAGATTGCCGGAATCTCCCCCGGCCAGCTCTGCCGTAATTTCCAGTCCCGATGTATTGCCCAGCCAGAGCTGAGCCTGGCCCGAGGCCAGTTTTTGCAGAGCCTCAACATCGGTATTGCTCTCGTCAAGGTTCTTAAAGCCATGTGAGCTGAGGAATTGGGCACCGGCATCGCCGCGGTAAACCGCTATTCTATCCAGCTGTATGGCATCCTCGAGCCGGTTTAAAGTAATGGTTGAATCCTTGAGGGTATAGAAAGCCTGTTCGTAGAAGCCCAGGGAGCCCACCCACTTATAAAGATTTTCACGCTGCTCTGTCCTGTTGATGGAATACATAGCTGTCAGCGGACCACTTTGTGTTTCGCTCAGGCCCTGCGCCAGAGGCACTATTTCTATGGAGGACTGTGCCCCGACCTTTTCCATGATGGCCTGTATAATCTCGGTGCTTTGCCCTGCCACATTACCGTTTTTATCGGCAAAGTTATAGGGTGGATAGTTCTCTGTCAGAATACGCAGGGCTGCCGGTGCAGTGGTCGGGCTTATCTGCGGGGTGCAGCTTATCAAGATCAGCACAATGGCTGCGATAATAACGTAACAAATTCGCATGTGGGGGACCTCTTTAATTATATTTTTCATCATTGTATTGCCCTCTTAAAGATTTATTTCAAAAGATGGTCAGGCTCTGGCACCGGTGTAAATGGTGGCTCAGGTACTGGTGTAAACGGTGGCTCAGGTACCGGTGTTAGCGGTGGTTTTACTGCACTTTCGAACATAATGGTAAATGCTATATTGCCTCCGGCCGGCATCATTTGAGAGGCAGGGGAGACGCCTTTGAAAACAGCCATAGGCGGGCCTCCTGCTTTGTAGGAAATCGAATAAGTTCCGGTAGGGGCGTTGGAGAAATTCTGTGGCGCATGCTGTCCCGATTCCACGTATGGCCCCTGAACTACGTAACCCACTTCACCGGACCAGGGCGAGCCATTCAGCGTGGCATTTACGGTGATAGTGCCCCTGGGCTGCCCGCTGAAATTAAGCGTATACGAGATTGTACCCCCCGGGGATAAGTTCTGCATTGGTGAGGGAGAGATACTGGTCAGGGTGGCTCCTGGAGGCCCGCCGCTGTTATAGTTCAGGGTATATGGGCCGGACGGCATGGCAGAGAAGGTTGCAGGCATGGTATTGCTGGAACTCGTTTTAGCGCCTGTTACCGTATAGCTGATGGTGCCTGAACCAAGGGCTGTTTGCCATGGTTTACCGTCGAGTGCGGCGTTAACTGTGATACTGCCTGTGCTGGGCTGTGAAGCGAAGTTAAGGTTGAAGACAATTGTACGTCCCCCGCTTAATGTCTGTACCGCGGATGGCGTGATACTGATTAAACTGGCAGCGTCTGGCCCGCCTCCACTGTAGGTCAATCCATAGTTGCCGGCGGGTACTGTATTGTAAGCACGTGGTACAGTATTATCCATAGTGTGGAAAGGCCCATTAATGGAGTAATTTAAGAGGCCGGACCAGGGTGAACCGTTTATAGTAGCGTTGATGGCGATGTTGCCGGAAGTCTGCTGTGTAGAGAAGTTGAGCACAAATCCGGCAGACCTGCCTGCTGAGAGAATAATTGATGATGCAGGAACAATGCTGGACAGTGTGGCCCCTGCCGGGCCGCCGCCATCGTACCGCAGGTTATAGTTGCCAGCCTGTGCATTATTGAGTGAAAGAGGCACCTGGGTGCCAGCAGTGGAAATAGGGCCGCTAATGGTGTAGTTAAGCGGACCATTCCAGTTAGCTCCGTTCAGAGTAGCAGATACCGACAGGCTAGAGGCTGCCTGTGTAATAAAATTCAGGGTATAGGTAATTGTGTTTCCCGGGCTGATTGTCTGGCTTAGCGAAGGTGTGATGCTGTTAAGCATTGCTCCTGCAGGGCCGCCGCTGGTATATGTCATGGTATAAGCTCCCGAAGGCAGATTGGCCAGTGAAGCAGGAACGGCTATTTCAGAATCACTCAGAGGTCCGCTGAGCGAATAATTGACATTACCAGACCAGGCTGTGCCATTGAGCGTAGCATTGATTTTGATGGCGGCGGTTGTATTGCTATGGAAATTCAGTGAAAAAGTGATATTGCCGCCATCATGCAGAGCCTGTGACGGAGAGGGGGTAATACTGGTCAGCGCCGTGCCCGTTGGGCCGCCGAAATTATAGGTCATGCTGTAAGTACCTGACGGCACATTTTCAAAATTCCAGGGCACCGAATTATCGCTGTCAGTAAAAGGCCCTGTAAGCGTATAATTTACGCTACCGGACCATGGAGAGCCGTCCATCAGCGCATTGACGCGTACGGTACCGTGGCTTTGCGGCCCGCTGCCGCCTGGTGTTGTAAATGACCAGGATGCTGACCAGTTTGACATCTGGTCTCCCTTCCTGACGATGATTTTCCAGTAATAAACAGTATTGCTGTTCAGTTTTCCTGCAGGCATATCATAATGAGCCTCTCCCAGGTTGTTGGCATCGATGCTGAGATGTTGGAAATTCTGATCATCTGACAGCAGCAGACGATAGGTCACCGCCCCGCTGACGGATTGCCAGATCAGACTAGGTGTCAGAGATGCAGTCTGGCTGCCATTTTGCGGTGAAACTGGCTGTGCCACAAAAGGTGTTGACGGGGAACAAGCCGGAAACAGCATGGCGATGGCAAGAATGAATATTACCAAATAGCGCATTTTTAAATACCTCTCCAATCCATTTATTGATGACGGTCAGGAAAGCGACAACCGATTATTTATTATATTTGATAAGAGGATATTCAGCAACAGGATTATAATACTGACCAGGTCTTCCAATAGTCATATATGGAGCAGGTTGCCAGATCAGTCTTGAGGCGTTCCTCTTTCTTCCTGATGCTTCATGCGCCAGCGCAGCAGGATGCCTATCAAAACCAGTATGGCAATAAAAAAGAAGGCGATTAGCCAGAAGCTGTACTGATAAGAGCCGGTTAAGTCACGGATCAAACCTGTCAGCGAAGGCCCGAGGAACATGCCTATATAGCTCATTGTGGCTATTATGGCAAAAGCCACTGACATTAAACTGCGTGGTGCCAGCGAGGGAACTAAAGCAAAGGTAGCAGTTGCCATGGGTGAAAAGCTGATGCCCAGTATAATCACGAAGAGCAGGATTAAATTCTGGCTAAGCGGCAACAGTATGATAACAATTAAACTCGCTGCGGAGCAAGCAATCATCAATATCTCTTTATATCGTATTCGGTCCAGCAAATAACCCACCGGCGTGCTCAATACCAGTGTGCAGAGTATCATGGTACTGGTGATGCTGCCGGCCAGCTGCAGGTTCAGCCCGTTAGTGTAGATAAAGTCAGGCAGAAATGTGGTAAGCGACAGATTGCCGGCCTGAAAGAATGCCCAGCCGCAGGCCAGAGCCCATACAGGCCAGCCTATTTTGGCCAGAGCTTTCACCGAGGTAAAACTTTTTTCTGCCGTTGAGGCAGGCTCTTCTGGGGGCTTGCGGAAAAAGCGCACAAATAAGATCACCGCAATCAGGTTTATCGCTATGACAATGAGCAAGGTTGCCCTCCATCCCCACTCCAGGCCGATGGCACCAAAGCTGTTGAGCGGGATTATAGTAGCAAACATAAGTGCGGCATTGTAAATGCCCATGGCCATGCCCAGTCGATGTCCATAGAACCACTGTGCCACTGCTTGAGTCCCGACAATGGGCAGTGCCACCGTGCCGATGCCCATAATCAACCTTCCGAGCATGAGCAGCGGAAGTCCCCTGGCCAGCATGAATACAATTGCTCCAAATATTGTTAGGGCCAGCGATAATAGTCCAATGTGCTTGAGGTTGAAACGTGCTGAAATCAGACTAAGTGGAATAAGCAGGAAAATACCGGGCAGCGTTATAAGGGACATCAGCAGACCGGCCTGAGCGTGAGAAATGCCAATGTCCTCTATGATCAGGCTGAGTATGGGGGGGATGCTCTGAAAGGCCATGACAAGGGCGACTGCGTACAAGCACAGGATGGCCAGCATGGCCCAGCGGGAAACTGGTTTAGTCACAATGCCGCACATATTATCAGACAACGCATTATCTTAACAAACAAAATTCACTCTGGTACAGGAAAGATGTATCAGGTTTGATTGAGAAGCATGGCAAGCGTTGACAGGGGATTAATTTCAGTGTTATATTGATATATAAACGATATTAATTATCATTTATAATATAATATGAGATGAGATTAACAGCCAACCGCATAGCCGGCCTACTGAGAAAGCACGGTTATAAGCTTACTCCGCAGCGCCACCTGGTGCTCAGGGTAATGGCTTCCAGCTATGATCGTCTAACGCCGGAGGATATTTATCAAAAGTGTCTTGATGAGGATATGGAACTGGGGCGGGTGACCGTTTACCGTACTCTGGAATTGCTGGAGAGACTACGCCTTGTTTGCCGTACGCACATTGGGGAGGGATCACGGAGCTATATCATGAGGCGCCCGGAGGAGCATCATCATCACCTCATCTGCTCTGAGTGTGGCAGGGTGGTGGATTTCACCGGCTGTGATTTGAGCCAGCTACAGGCCAGGTTGTCCTGCGAAAACGGTTTTAATATCGACGGGCATATGCTTGAATTTTTTGGAGTCTGCAACCATTGCCAGAATATCTGATTTATAGACCATAGAGAAGGTTTCATTTGTAATGATGAGAATTTACCGCCTGAAACTTTGTGCATTATTGATGCTGTTTTCAGTGGTGTTTATACTCGTGCCGGCATGTACTTCAGTAAAAATAGCTGGAAGCGACAGGCTGGTGGTGGCTGTTTCTGTACTGCCTCAGTTGGAGTTAGTCCAGGCGGTAGGGGGGGACACGGTTGAGGTAGTAGTGATGGTGCCGCCGGGTGCTGCCCCTCATACCTATGAGGTCAAGCCTGATCAGATGGTCTTGCTGTCGAAGGCTGTCATGTATGCTAAAGTAGGGTCTGGTTTGCAGTTTGAGCTTGTGTGGATGGATAAGCTGGCAAAAATCAACAGCAAAATGCTGATAGTGGACTGTGCCCGTGGTATACAGCTTGAGGAGATGTCCGATGACCATGCCCATGAAGATTATGTGGACGAACTGGATCCCCATATCTGGCTATCGGTGAAAAATGCACAAATCATGGTAAAAAATATCTGCCGCGGGCTGGTAGAGATCGACCCCGGTAACGCGGCTTACTATGAGGAAAACAGGGATGCATATTTAGACAAGCTGTCGCAGCTTGACCGTGACCTTGAACAGGGCCTGGCCGGGGTGCAAAACCGCACCTTTATTGTATTTCATCCAGCCTTTGGCTATTTTGCACGCGACTATGGTCTCAGGCAGGTTGCCATTGAGCAGAATGGCAAGGAGCCGACTGCGGACTATATCGTACGGCTGATAGATGAGGCCAGAGCGGCCAATATTAAGGTAGTCTTTGTTTCCGCTCAGTTTAATAGCAGGAGCGCCGAAATTATTGCCAGGGAGATAGGCGGCAGAGTGGCCATGGTTGATCCTCTGGCCATGGATTATGTCGCCAATATGCGCAGTATTGAACAGGCTTTAAGAGGAGCAATGGAGTAAATATGCCAGCGGAAGAAATTGTCATATTGAGGAATGTCAATGTCAGTTATGGTGACATTAAAGCTCTGGAGGACGTTAATCTGTCAGTCTGCGAGCATGATTTTCTCGGCATTATCGGGCCCAATGGCGGAGGCAAGAGTACCCTGCTCAAGGTGATGCTGGGTCTGGTACAGCCGCAGGCTGGCACTGTTGTGGTAATGGGCAAGGCACCATCGATGGTACGAAATAGAATCGGCTATGTTTCTCAGCGTTTTTCCTTTGACCGCGACTTTCCTGTCAGTGTTCTGGATGTTGTTATAATGGGTCATTACGGCAGGCGAGGGCTGGTGCGTCGATATACCAAGGAGGACAGGCAGTCCGCCGCCGCAGCCCTGGAGCAGGTGGGCATGCTGGAATCCCGGCACAAGCAGATAGGCAAGCTATCTGGCGGTCAGCAGCAGCGTGTCTTTATTGCCAGAGCGCTAGTGGCAAAGCCCGAGCTGTTGCTGCTGGACGAACCCACTGCCAATATCGATTCCACAATGCAGATGGGAATTTATGAGATGCTGCGTGATCTAAAGCAAAGGCTGACTATTATTATGGTTTCTCATGATATCGGGGCTGTTTCTATTTATGTTGATAAAATTGCCTGTCTCAATCAGCAGCTCTATTATCATGGCTCCAGGGAAATAACGGCCGAAATACTGGAAGCTACTTATAAATGCCCTGTGCAGCTGATCACGCACGGCACGGTGCCGCATCGGGTGCTTAAGGAACACTGATGCTGGAAGCACTGCAGTATGAGTTTATGCGCAATGCATTGCTGGCCGGTTTGCTGGCCTCAGTTGCCTGTGGCATTGTGGGCGTGTATGTGGTGGTGAAAAAGATGGTATCCGTTTCTGGCGGTATTGCGCATGCTTCCTTTGGCGGCATTGGACTGGGTTACTTCCTGGGCATCAGCCCCATCATCGGGGCCACTTTCTTTTCACTGGCATCTGCCCTGGTAATCGGCTATATCAGCAGGAAGGCCAGGCTGGCAGAGGATACGTCCATAGCTATAATATGGGCTACCGGCATGGCGCTGGGTATTATTTTTATCGGGTTAACGCCGGGATATGCTCCGGACCTGATGAGCTATCTTTTTGGCAATATCCTGATTGTTCCCTTCAATGACATTCTGCTTATGCTGCTGCTGGATGTGGTCATTATCGGTATTGTGATTGTGCTCTACAAGGAATTCCTCATGCTGTCGTTTGACGAGGAGTATGCTGCCTCCATTGGCATGCCCGTGCAGAAACTATATCTGCTACTGCTTTGCATGATTGCGCTGACGGTGGTGGTGCTGATCCGGGTGGTGGGCATGATACTGGTGATAGCACTGCTGAGCTTCCCGGCAGCCATGGCCAGGCAGTTTACTCATAATATGAAGTCCATGATGCTGCTATCGATACTGTTCGGCGCCCTGTTTACCTTCGGCGGGCTGTGGCTGTCCTATGTACTGGGGCTGGCCTCCGGCGCGACCATTATTCTCCTGGGCGGGATTGCGCTGCTGGCAACACTTGGCATTTCCCGTCTGCGCCAAATTACAACATGAAAGAATATCAGCTAATCTACTGGAAAAGGCATTTTATGCCTGGATTTCTGCCAGCAGCAGGATCTGGCGGCTGTTGACGGCAACAAAATCAATATTCTTTTCAGGTTCATTTGCGGGCGAGGATATCTCGACATCGGTGAGGGGGAAAAAAACCTGGCTGGAGTTTAATATATCATCGGGGCTCTGCCCCTTGCCCAGGTGCATCTTGCCGCATAACTTGTAGGCAGGCATGAAAAATTGGATATCGACAACAAATTTACGCACATAGGGATAGAAATCACCCTTGCCTTCTTCTTTTAGAGAGTTGTTTTTACCATTTTCAATTTCCTTGATAAAGAAGATATTATCCATGTTGACGTGAATAATATTGAAGCTGAGGTTGGTATTGCTGGCGCTGGATACGTTCGCCGCTGAAACTGTGATGTATTTACGCTGCGAATAGTTCAGATGGTCTAAAAGACGAAGATTAGGTAAATGCTCAATGCAGCCCGTAATAACATTGTTGTACGTATAAATCTGGACCCTTGAGCGGAAAAGATCGGTTGACATAATTTAGTGTTGCCGTAACATTACTGTAACGTTATTTCGCATTAACAACACCAATATAACTCATTGTATTGCCATAATACAATAGCCACAGGTAGTACTTTAGTCTTGAATCACTGGGTAGAGGTACATTCTATGGCAGAAAAGGTGGCGAGAAATCCCAGCCCAGCAGGCTG
>CAZTHJ010000055.1:0-7875 GCA_964613565.1 uncultured Dehalococcoidales bacterium
TATCAACAATAAGCCCAATTTCATGACGGCTGCCTGGGCGGGCATCGTTAACGGAGAACCCCCCATGATTTCCGTTGCCATCCGCAGTGTACGACACACGCTCAAGGGCATTAAACAAAATAACACATTCTCAGTTAACATACCCTCTATTAACCTGGTAAAGGAAACAGATTATTGCGGACTTTACTCTGGTGATAAAGTCGATAAAGTTAAGACCTGTGCCTTTACAATTTTCTATGGCAGCCAGGAAACTGCACCCATGATTCAGCAGTGCCCCGTGAACCTTGAATGCTCGGTGATAAACATAACAAAAAACGGCAGTCATGAACTGGTTATAGGTAAAATTGAGGAAACATATATCAGTGATGACTGCCTTACAGGCGGCAAGGCAGATGTATCCAAAGTCATGCCTCTCATATTCGCTTCAGGCAGCAGTTTCAACTATTATGAACTGGGCAGGATTATCGGACCTGCCTTCAAGGCCGGCAAAGATCTGGCCTCGGGATAGAGGGTACCGTCAATCCAGCTTATTCTGCGTTACTGCCTGCACAGCCCTGCAACTGTAAACTTCTTTGATAGCCTTGAGCAGACCCTCCTGCCCTGGCTCTCTGATGTTGAGCAGCCTTATAGCGGTTCTGTCCCGCAAATTGGCACAGAACTTGCACTGTCTGATAAACAAATTGATCGTGTTTTTCTCACCCCCGTAATAAACATGATCGATTTGTTGCAGGTAAGGACCCAGCTTTTCCAGGGCTTTTTCGCAAACTCTGCTGAAGAAGTATTCCATCTGCTTCAGGCGATGCCTTTCAAAGCGGCGCTGTGAAGACCCGCCCTTTTTATGGCGTGAATGTACCAGACCCGTGCCTACCTTGCTTTGCAGTAAGCCTTCGCCTTCAAACAGCCCTATCCCGTACGCGCCCAGCCTGACCAGTACCACAGCGATGCAGTAATCGGATGCCAGAATTGACCTCAAACCTTCAATACTATAGCCGTACAATACAGACCTGTGTATAACATTAAAAGGTGGCATAATCAGATATTTGTGACTTCGCCCCCAGAAAAATACAGCACCTGTAGCAGACTTCAATGCCGTCTGTACTAACCCTGGTGGAATTTCTTCAACATGAGGAATCTGCTGAACGGCTGCAATATCCACTGCTTTGCTGCCGGGCGGCAGGTAGAGCGAAATTGCAGGCTCGCCAAGCTCTTCCATCTCTTTCATCAGTCCAAACATCCGTGCCCTGCTGATGGTGTGATTGATGAGTTGCATGCTCCCGGCTTCCATAGCTGTAATTACAGAGATTGCCCTATATTTTAATGTCCACCAGCGTAACACCATCTCCCCCATCCTCTTTTCCCCCCGGCTCGTACGCTGCTACAAGCTCGTGGCTGGCAAGCATTTCTCTGACTATTTTCCTCACTGTACCTGTAGCATAGCCATGTATTATCCGCACCCGCCTCAGGTTATATAAAAAGGCATCATTTAGAAATCTGTCCAGCGTCGCCTCCACTTCATCCGATCTTCTGCCTCTTAAGTCCAGTTCCAGTGAGGGAACGCTGCCCTTGTGCCCTCGCTTGCGTAATTGAGGGTATTGACTAATACTCTCCTCTGGCAGGCGTACGACTTCTTCAATCTCATCCATATCCAGTTGCAGCTTGGTATTGCCTACCCTGACCTCCACCTGATGATTCTTCTCGTCAAGTGATACCAGAACGCCTTCAATATTTCTGTTCCTCATGCGTACGATATCTCCCAGTCCGGCCTTAACCCTGGCATGAGGTAGATCCTGCACCAGCAGCGACCTTGCCTGCTCAGTTTTGGCATCAATTTCCGCCTGCATTCTGACGCTCAGTTTTTTAGCCCTCTCAATACTGTCGCGCCTGTGCGCCTTCTTAAGTTCTGCTTCAGCCTCACGTATGGCAAGCTGCAATTTTGCAGTTTCCTGCATCAGTGTATCCCCGATATCATTAAGTAATCTATGCTCTCTCTGTGCCAGAGCAGCTTCATCCTGCCTCAATTTCTGTGCTAGCTTGCCCAGTTCCTCTTTATCCCTTTGAAGATCCTGTATCATCTTTTCATATTCATGCTTCTCTTTTAATAAATCATTCAGCAGCATCTCGATTTCATGCGAACCGCTACTTAGCATGCCCTGGGCACGCTGTATTATATGACTGGATAACCCCATCCTCTCCGCAACCGAGATGGCATTGCTGCGCCCGGGTATGCCGGTGTTAAGCCTGTATGTAGGTATGAGTGTAACAGAGTCAAAATCCATTGAAGCGTTTTGCATCCCCTGGGTAACATGTGCAAAAGCCTTCAAATCATTATAGTGTGTCGTGGATACTGCCAGCGATCCCTTCTCCAGCAAATCCAGCAGGATGGCACGCGCCAGAGCGGAGCCTTCCTCCGGATCCGTGCTGATACCCAGTTCGTCAAGCAATATCAGGCTGTCGCGTGTAGATTTACGCATGATATTACTTATGTTGCTAATATGCCAGCTGAAGGTAGAAAGCGTTTGTTCGATGCTCTGCTGGTCGCCAATATCAGAATAGATGCCGTTAAAGACAGGCATGAGGCTGTTTTCCGAGGCGGGAATCGGTATACCTGCCTGCGTCATAAGAGCCAGTAACCCTATCGTCTTTAAAGCAACAGTCTTTCCGCCGGCATTTGGCCCGGTAATCACCAGGATTCTGTAATCCCTGCCTATTTCTACGTCCAACGGTATGGCCTTCCCTTTTAACAGCGGATGTCTGGCCTTTACCAGACGAACCTGGTTATACTGACCTGCTGCAACGGCATCACCGCTGACATCATCCTGGCTTAAGCGCGGCTCCACTGCGTTTATCTCCTCCGCATAGCGCGCTTTTGCCAGCAGAAGGTCAATTTCTGCCAGTACCTCTAAACTACTGCTGATCTCACTCTCGCGCTCACCTATTTTCTGGCTGAGCCCTGAGAGGATTCGCCAAATTTCCTGTTTTTCTTCCAGGCTCATCTGCCTTAACTCATTGCCCTGCTCCACAACTTCCAGAGGCTCCATGAAAACTGTATTACCTGTATTGGAAATGTCGTGAATAATGCCTCTGATATCCTTTTTAAACTCCGCTTTTACCGGAATAACATAGCGGTTATCCCTCTCTGTGATATATGCTTCCTGGGCAAATTTTTGCCCGCTCCTCGATTTTACAATGGATTCCAACTTTAGTATCAGGCGCTGCCTGTTTTCACGCAATTGCTGACGTAATGATCCTAGAAGCGGAGAGGCTGCATCCTGTACCTCGCCGCTTGTATCGACACATTGCTCTATGTCTTTTTCCAGCTCGTGAAATTCTTTCATATTTTGGGCAACTTGCCACACCTCGGGCAATTCCATCCCCAGCTTTTTCAGGTTATTGCGCACATTCCGACAGGCTGCCATTGTTTCTTTAATCTGGAGCAGAGTCAAGGGTTCTAATGTTTTCCCTTTGGCAGCAGTCTTGACGTCCTCCCTGATATCAATTACCTGGCCAATAGAGAAATTCGGGCGCAGGGACAGCAGGCGGCGCGCTTCGGCGGATTGTTTCAGCCTCATGCGTACTACCTCCCTGCTATAGGACGGCCTCAATTCCCGGATCAAATCCCTGCTAACGGAAAAACTGGCATAACCGGCCAGAATATCCAGTATCTTATTGAATTCGAGCATTTCAAGTGTGGTATTCTCCATAATCCATTATCCGCAAAAAGTAATACTGAATTAAACTATTCTACCATGATTTATCTCCGCTTTATTTTCACTAATACGCTCCTTCTGTGGAAAATTGAAGTATAATAGTCACAGTATGGAGTCAGGCAGTTTATCGTGACGGAAAACGGCATAGTTAAAAGTCCTGATGTTCTGCGTGAAAATCGGATTCCACCGGGACAGAGACTCACTGCTTCCTGGCCTGTACTGCACTACGGTAGCCTCCCTCAAATAGATATTGATAGCTGGGCATTTAGAATTTTTGGCTTGGTGCAAAATAATCTGGAACTTGACTGTAAGAAATTTTCCGACCTGCCCTTTATTGGGGTTCTTTCGGATATCCATTGTGTTACCGGCTGGTCCAAGCTTGATAATATCTGGGAAGGGCCAGCCGCTACAACCGTATATGAACTGGCCAGCGTGCTTCCCTCAGCGCGTTATGTCATGATTCATGCTGCAGGAGATTTCAGCACCAATTTGAGTCTGGATGACTTTCTGCAAAGTGATGTAATCTTTGCCCTTAGACATGACGGTATAAACCTATCACCGCAGCATGGATATCCTGTCAGGCTGGTGGTACCCCGGCTTTATTTCTGGAAATCGGCCAAGTGGGTTACCGGCCTTGAATTTAGCGCACAGGATAGGAACGGCTTCTGGGAATCCAGGGGCTATCATAACAGGGGAGACCCCTGGAAAGAGGAAAGATATAGTCAATAGAGCAGACATCACCAGAAAAATTTATCTTTGCCTGTGCACATCTGCTATATTAGTATTAAAATGTCACGTAAACTGCCGCTAATAAACGGAGCAGCAGAAATTAATCTAAGGAGGATCTAGTGAGTGCGAGAGTTGCAATCTTCATAGATGGAAGTAACCTGTACCATGGCCTAAAAAATCATTTTAGACGACAGGACCTGAATTTTACCAGTTTCGTGGCCAAATTATGTGGCAACAGGACATTATTCAGAACCTATTACTACAATGTTTTACAGGATCCCACCAAGTGGCCCGATACTCATCGCGATCAGCAGGATTTCCTGGAAATACTGAAAAAAACACCGTACCTTGAAGTACGGCTGGGCAGCACTAAGGTAGCACAGGGAGTGCCAGTAGAAAAGGGCATAGATATTATGCTGGCAACTGACCTGCTGTATTTTGGCTGGAAGGATTTTTATGACGTCGCCGTACTGGTAAGCGGTGACTCGGATTTTGTATATGCGGTACAGACTGTAAAAAATACAGGTAAATTTGTTGAAGTAGCTTATTTTGAAACAGCCGTCTCCAGGGAATTATTTGAAATAGCCGATGACAGGCAACTGCTCAACCAGGATTTTTTTAAAGGGCTGTGGGCCAGCGATCGTTACGGTAAAAGAAAGAGAACTTTTCACCGGCCCAAGACGACTCCAGTAAAAAACAATACACCGGCATAAGCTTGAATGCTTCGATAGAAACTTAAGCCATGAGCATTATCAAAGATGTCATATAAGTTCGTAAATAAAGATTTCGATTCACTGGCCTCATCTTGGAATAATTTACAGAAAACAACAATCACAGCTTCGATCTTTTCTACATTGTCCTGGACACGCACCTGGTGGAATCATTTCAGTCAGGGCTATACGCAATACCTGGGAGAGATAAGCTCCGACGGCAAAGCCATAGGTATTGCCCCACTCATGCTCAAGGATGATGCTGCCCTCATTACGGGCAGTGAGGACGTGTGTGATTACTTGGATTTCATCATTCAAAGAGGATATGAAGAGATCTTTTATAAAACACTGATTAATCACCTCGTCGCCGAAGGCATTGGCAGATTGGACCTGCTGCCTGTCAGGGAAGACTCGAGTGTAATGACCACACTCCTAACTCTGTGTCAGCATACGGGCTTATCTATCTCCGTAAATCAATTTGATGTTTCACCGTACGTGACTTTGCCCAGGAACTGGGAAGCATACCTTTCATCACTGGACAGGAAACATAGGCATGAGCTTAACAGGAAGCAGAGGAGGCTAAATGAGCATGGTGAGTTAAAATACAGCTTATTTAACAGCGTCTCCCCCGACCAGTTGAATATATTTTTACAGCTATTCAGGAGCAGCCGGGATGATAAAGCCCTCTTCATGACAGCCAATATGGAGTTATTTTTTAGAGAACTTTGCTCGACAATGGCAGAGCTGGGTTATTTCCGGCTTAACGTTCTCGAGCTTAATGGAACGCAGATAGCCCATACGGTATCCTTCGATTACGCCAATGAAAGGCTGCTCTATAACAGTGGTTTTGACAGGACGTACAACTGGCTCAGCGCGGGACTGATTTCCAAAGCTCTCTGCATTCAGGAAAGCATTCAACAAGGCAAAAGCAAATTTGACTTTCTCAGAGGAAATGAGGATTATAAATATCACCTCGGAGCGGTAGACTGCCCCATTTACAGGTGCACAGTCCTGCTGACCAATAAAATTTAAGAAATGGAACGATCGCTTAATATTGCTCTGCTCAGCATTCACAGTTGCCCTTTTGCCCAACTGGGCAGCAGGGATACCGGCGGCATGAACGTCTACATCAGGGAAATGTGCAGGGAACTAGCTGTGCAGGGACATCGCATTGACATCTTTACTGCTGCCCACCGCTGTGGTCACTGCGTTATCCTGCGCCCTGATCAAGGTATCAGGCTATGCCACCTTAGAAGCCGCCTGGCTGACAATATTTCCAGAACTAGCTTTGATACATATATATCCAGCCTGGCAGAGGAAATATGTCAGGTACAAAAGGAAAATTCGAATCGGTACGATCTGATTCACAGCCATTACTGGCAGTCAGGTATTTTGGGCAATACACTGCAGGAGCGGTGGAGAATTCCTCATTTGACCATGTTTCACACACTTAGCGCCGTAAAAAAGGTATTGCATTTACCTCATAATGACCCTGATTTCAGGCTCGCTATGGAAAGAGAGGCAGCACGGCACTGTACTCGTATTGTTGCATCCACCAATAAGGAGAAGGAATACCTCAATCATTTTTACGATGCTCCAGGGCAGAAAATAGCCACAATACCCTGCGGTGTCAACTTGAAAATATTTCAGCCTCTCGCCCAGGAAAGTGCCAGGGATCGATTGGGACTGGCAGATAATGAAAAGACCATCCTTTATATCGGAAGGCTGGAGCCGCTCAAGGGTGTAGAACAGCTCCTGCGCGCTTTTGTTCAAATCCAGGCAAAATGCCCTGCCAGATTGTTGATACTTGGCGGCGATGGACCTGACAGCAATTATCTTTCATACCTGAAGGAAATGAGCAAAGACCTCAATATACATCAGCACACAGCTTTTATCGGCAGCGTTGCACAGACAGACCTGCCGTTATATTACAGCGCGGCTGATACCTGCGTGATACCTTCCTACTATGAAAGCTTCTGCCTGGTCCTGCTGGAATCCCTGGCCTGCGGCACGCCGGTAATTACTGCTAATATCGGCATTGCAGATAAGATAGTTAATCATCCCTCACTTGGCATGGTTCTGGAAAGTAACCACCCGCAGGTGATTGCAGATAAGACTATAGAGATCATTCGCCGACACAATAAGACCGCGATTAATATTGAGGCCTGCCGCGCGTCCGTCTCAGCATACAACTGGGCAGATATAGTCGCCAAAATACACTCTGAATACATGCATCTGGCAGCAGTGCCGCTTGCAGCTGATATTGCCGCCTGAATATCTGGAACTACAATGGCATCCGATAACTGCTACGCTCTCTTATTCAGCCCACACCCGGATGATGCTGATATCGGTATGGGTGGTACCGTAGCACTCTGGACAGGCCAGGGCAAACAGATTGTTTTTGTTATCTGCACAAACGGAGACAAGGGCAGCGAAGACCCGGACATGATTCCGCAGAAACTGGCAGATATGAGAGAGAAAGAGGAAACAAACGCCGCCAGCGTACTAGGTGTCAAAAACGTGATTTTCTTACGCCATCCCGACCAGACGTTGGAGGATACAGCCGAGTTTCGTAAAGAAATTGTACGCTTGATCAGATTTTACCGGCCGCAAATTGTAGCCACTGCAGACATGCAGTCTCCAAGAATTATTCATCGCGATCACAGGATTACTGGCCAGGTTGTATTAGACGCCGTTTATCCCTTTGCCAGAAACAGGCCGGCCTATCC
>CAZTHJ010000056.1:0-1483 GCA_964613565.1 uncultured Dehalococcoidales bacterium
GGTCCATTCAAATTTGTCGAGCATGTCGCTGGGTCCCGTTGGGTAGGCAAGCGGAATGAGGATTATTTTGTGAAGGGACGCCCCTATTTGGATGGATTCCGGGGTGTTTACATTAAGGATGAGGCTGCCCGCGTGGCCGCACTGCGCGGGCATGACGTAACCATCCTGGAGAAATCGAATAGGCTGGGAGGGCTGCTGCCACTGGCAGGTGTGATCAAGGGCATTGAGATGGAGAACCTGCCCGATATGGTGCGCTACCTGGCCACACAGTTGAAAAAGCTGGGCGTCAAGGTGGAGCTGGGCAGAGAGGCTGATGCAGCCGCAGTCCTTGAGCTCAAGCCGCATGCTGTGATCGTGGCTACGGGGGGCGAACTGACAACTCCAGAGCTGAAAGGCATAGATCGGCCGCATGTACTGACCAGCCCTGCCCTGCACCGCAGGATAAAGCCATACCTGAAGGCTTTCGGGGAACGCTTCATGGGCTGGGCCACCAAATTCTTCCTGCCCGTGGGCAGGAACGCGGTTGTTTTCGGCACCGGCCTGCATGGCATGGAGGTGGCCGAATTCCTCATCAAGCGCGGCAGGAACGTGACGCTGGTGGATACCGCAGATAGGCCGGGCGAGGGCATGCTGGATTTCCGCCTGGGCCTGGTTATGGACTGGTTTGGCAGGAAGGGTATCAAGATTTATAACGGCGTTAAGGACGTGGAAATCACCTCCACAGGCATCAGCTTTAAAGATAAGGATGGCAATCAGCAGGTGCTTCCTGCCCGTACCGTGATCACAACAGCGCCGCTGAAGCCTGACCGCAGGCTGTATAATTCGCTGCAGGGCAGGGTGGCGGAGCTGTATGCTATCGGCGACTGCAAGGATCCGCGCATGATCGTGGATGCCATCCGTGAAGGCTGGGAGACTGCCCGCACTCTTTAATGTGTGTCACGTCATCATAAGTATAGAGTGGTGATCCCAATCCGTTGGGGTGGGATGGCCACGTCGCCTGACGGCTTCTGGCCATGACGTTTCAAAGACAAACCGTCAACGTGAGCGCAGTGTGGCGATCTCATCCCGTTACGTATTTTAATGGCGCCGGACCTTTGATTTTACCGCCGCGGCCAGGAAACTATCATCTCTGGCTTCGATAAGGATATCTTCAAAGCCGGCGTCAGTCAGCATCATACGTAGGGTTGAATCGTTGGGGATGAGGTCATGGCAGACTTCGGGTATGGCGCTGTGTATGCTGTTGATGGCTTCCCTGCTTGAGGAATGGCAGATATAGAGCCGGCCTCCACTTTTAAGCGTGCGCTTTATTTCCACCAGTGCCGCGGGCTTGTCCCTGAAATGCGGGAAGCTGGAATAGCACACCACGGCGTCGAAGCTGCCATCGTCCAGCCCTGATGCGTGTATATCGGCGGGGATAAATTCGATATTGCCATGGAAATTCTTTTGCCTGGCCCTCTCCAGCATATCCTGAGCAAAGTCCAGG
>CAZTHJ010000056.1:1493-3468 GCA_964613565.1 uncultured Dehalococcoidales bacterium
CCTGCCATGAGTCCCTATTTTCTGCAAGAGAAAGGGCATAAAAATCCCCGTACCGCTGCCCACGTCCAGCACGGCTGAGCCCGGTATGATCTGCAGCCCCTGCGCCAGCCTCTGCAGCTTATGCATATCCTTTTCGGCGATCACCTCGTCCCAGATGCCGGCCCTGGAGTTAAAATACTTTTGCGACATTTTCCTTTTCCGTAATAATCTTCTTTTTCCAGCCTTTTACCTTTCTCTTGGGTGAAAAGATGGCGGTGAGCAGGAAAATAAACGAGGACGTGATCACGATGGTGGCCCCGCTGGGAATATTGAACAAATAGGAAATACCCAGCCCCATCCAGCCGGATAGCACGCCGAAGAGGGCTGCCAGCAGGAACATCCTTTTCATGCTGTAAGTCAGTTGATAGGCGGCAGCGGCCGGGTTGAGAATCAGGCTGAAGACGAGCAGTCCACCGATGGGCTTAAGCGTGGCTGTGATGGTGGCTCCTGTGAGGAAGAGAATGCCATAGAGGATGAAGGTGGCGGGGATGCCCACTGCCAGTGCTATATCGCGGTTGAATACAGTAGCCTTGATCTCCTTGTAGAAAAGCAGCACCAGCCCTACCACCGCTGCTGTAACAATGGCCAGCAGCAGCACGTCCTGCCGCGTATTGGTGAGGATGCTGCCCCAGAGCAGGTCCCAGGCGGCCGACTGTGTAGTGGGCATCAGCCCCATGAGCAGGAAGGCGATGCCCAGCATGAGGGAAAAGATAATGCCAACTGAAGTCTCGGGGTTAAGCTCGCCGCGGTCTGCCAGAGGGCCGATAACGGCAGCGGAGGCCAGGCTGAGGGCAAAGGCTCCCAGGAGCGGGTCAAAGCCCAGCCACAGCCCCAGCAGAGCCCCGGCAAAGGCAGCGTGCGACATGCAGACACCGATAAAGGGCATGTGCAGCAGCACCACGAAGACGCCGATGACGGAGCAGGCAATGCCTCCCAGAAAAGCCGTGAGGATGGCATTCTGCATGAACAGGTAGCCGAAAATGGAAAAGTCCAAGCTCTGTTAGCTCCTCCTCTCAGGCGAAAACACCTGACGCCTTGCGCTGCTGTACTTCCGTCAGTGGCAGGTCAAAAAGCTGACTCAGATTTTCATCCGTAAGCATACTCTGCGGTGTTCCCTCTCCCCAGATCAGCCCCTCCTTCATCATGATAATACGGTCGCAGGACAGCGGCAGCGAGCCCAGGTCATGGGTGACGAACATAGTGGTCAGTTGCCTCCGGTCGTTAATCAGCCTGACCAGCTCCAGTATCTCGGTTTTGGAGCGCCAGTCCAGCGACGCCGTGGGCTCGTCGAGAAGGAAGATCTCGGGCTCCTGTGCCAGACAGCGCGCAATAGCCACCCTCTGCTGCTCACCGCCGGAAAGATGGCCGATGGGCCTGTTGGCCAGATGCTGCATGCCCACCAGCTCCAGGGTATCCTCCACGATGCGCAGATCATAAGGTTTGGGCTTTTGGAACAGGCCCAGCTTGCCGTAGCGGCCGATCTGTGCCACCTCGCGCACGCTCATGGGCATGCGGGGGTCTATATTCTGCGCCTGGGAAACGTAGCCCACCTGCTTCCTGAGGAAATGGCCGTTACCCCCGTTCATGCTGTGCCCTAAAACCTCAACTTTGCCCTGTACCAGCCTGCCCAGTCCATTGATCAGCGTCAGCAGCGTGGTCTTACCGGCCCCGTTGGGCCCTACAATGCCGATGAATTCCCTGTCATGCACCTCCAGGGAGACACCGCGTAGTGCTACATCCTCCCGGTAGGAGACCACGGCATCTTCGATTTTGATCACGGTATGGTGCATATTGTCCTTATCCCCTTTGCTGTATGGCCTGGATCATCAGCTCGACATTGCGCTCGATGGCCTTTTCCCAGGTCTCTGTATTCTCAAAGCCGCCGGGGAAGTTGGAAAGATTAAGCTGTACGGCGCCGATATCCTCGGCGATGCCC
>CAZTHJ010000056.1:3478-7807 GCA_964613565.1 uncultured Dehalococcoidales bacterium
TTGAGGCTGGCGTGCCGCCTCATCGGGCTGAGAAGGTTATCTATGACCAGCGTGACTCCACTGGCTTTGCCCTCGTCCACCAGCTCCCTGACCAGCTGCGGGTTAAGCGCATTGGGGCCGGCATAGGTGGCCACCACGTTCAGGCCCGCCCATTTGAGGAAGCCGGCCTGCATCTCGGCTGCGATTACATTCACGCTGGAGATATTGGCCACTGCCAGTTTGTCCCTGATTTCCGCCTCTTTGGCAGCTACCCTGGCCTTGTAGGCGGCGGCATTTTTCTCATAGGCGGCGGTATTCTGACTGTCCACCTGGCCCAGGGCTGCGGCTACCTTATCCGCAGCGGCGCTCTGTACGGTAGGCGTCATCCAGTTGCCCTCGACACTGGCCCTGTAAACCACCAGGCCGGGGTTGTTGGCCGACTCTACCAATTTATCCACAAAGCCCTCGCCGGGCCAGCCATGCACCAGGAACAGCTTTGAGCTGGCCAGTGTCTGCACATCGCCCGGGCGCACATTGAAATTGCCCGGATGCTGCACGGGCGGAATCAGGTTAATTACCTCCACCATATCGCCGCCTACTTGCCCGGCAATGTAGCCCAGCAGCGAGGTACAGGTGACAACTTTCATTTTTGAGGTGCCAGAGGCAGCACAACCGCTCAACAGCAGACCTGAAAGCATGCACACTGTTAATAGAATAGTCATGATCTGATGACGTTTCATTATTGATTGTTCTCTCCTTTATTAAAGATATTCAAGTGCTAATTGCAATTAGTTGCATTTAAAGCGGGCAAAAAATATATAGCCTATATCAGTTGCGCCCTTTGCATTTATGGCACAGGCCGTTGATCACCATATGCTTCAAATCACATTCGAATCCGTATTTTTCCCTGAGGGTATCTTCAATGGGTGCAAACAGGTCTTCTTCGCAGTCCAAAGTCCTGCCGCATTGGCTGCAGATGATATGGTGATGATGGCCGCTGTCCGCGTGATGATAGATAAATCTGTCATCCACCTCGCTCTTGTAAACACAGTCCAGTTTCTCCAGCAGCTCCAGCGTACGGTAGATGGTAGTCTTGTTTACGCCGGGCATCTGTTTTTGGACGGTCCTGATGATTTCCTCAGCGCTGATATGTCCCCCGGCGGAGTGCAGGATATCCAGTATCAGCCTGCGCTGGGGCGTCAGCTTAAGTCCGTTTTCTTTGAGTGTGGCATTACAACTCATGGTAATTGCACCTGGTTGCAATTATAGGGCAGGAATTATCTACTGTCAAATAAAAGCGCAAAGTCTGCCCAGCCTCCTAAACTATACGCACCCTGTAGGCTTGGGCACTCCTGCCCATTTGCAGGCGGAGTTGGCTGGCCCCTGCGGGAAGAGGTCATATAACTTTCTCAGGTTGAATCCTGTTTCCTTGATCAGCCGGCGTATCATGGGGCAGATGCCGTTCTTCAGGTAGTAGTTTCTCAGGTAATTGAGGGCCGTCCAGTGGTCCTGTGTCAATTCACCTATGCCCTCCCTGGCAGCATAAGCCATGGCAATTTCCTCATTCCATTTATCGGGGTGCTGTAAAAAGCCGTGCTCATCTACTTCATAATTATTTCCAGCCAGTTCCATTTGTGGCATAGCGCTTGAACCTCCATCAAGTTTTTTATCTTAACAGTGTATCAATTTAAAGGCAATCTAGCTATCTTCCCACGTGACAAAGGGCTGTTTGATGTCGGCCATGGCGTTGACGATAAGTTCAGCCAGCCCGCCGAGGATAATGCCCGACTTTTCCCTGGCCCCGTAATACTCGAACATATCCCGCAGCTGCAGCTTGCAATTAAGGCAGGGTGCGCACAAATATTTTTTTACTTTCGCCCCGGGTACATCGCTGAAGGCCTCCAGCACCTGTTTGAACTTGATCCTGCCGGCGATCTGCACCTTCCAGTCGGTAAAGTTGGTATTGGACATCACACTCAGTCCGCCGCCGCCTCCGCAGCAGTAGTTATCCACGCCGTGTGGTGTCATCTCGCGGAACTGCGGGCAGAGATAGCGCAAGATCCTGCGCTGCGGCTCCACAATACCCAGGTTTCTCACCAGGTTGCATGGATCGTGCAGAGTGACGGGGAAATCATTTTTTGCTGGCTCAAACTTGATTTTGCCGCTGAAGACGATCTGCTCCAGGAAAGTCATCACGCTCTCCCGTGGCAGGTTCAAGTCCCCCGTGAGCACCCTGTCCGCCACCGTCATGAAGGCTTTGTGCTGATGCCCGCATTCGCCCATGACGATCTTTTTAACCCCCAGCTTTCTGGCAATCTGTGCATGCCTGATAGCGATCCTGGAAAGCTGTACATCGTCATAGAACAGCCCGTAGTTGACTCCGTCATATCCCGGGGCCTCAGATGATAACGTCCAGCTGATGCCTGCCGCCTGGCATAGAATGGTGAAGGCCATCACGCTTTCAGGATAGGATATGATGTCCCCGGCGCTATGCATGAGCAGTACGTCAGCGCCATGTTTGTCCCAGGGTGTCTCTATGGGGATTCCAGTCATTTCTGAAAAGTCCTCGTCGAGAAACTGCAAGTTGTCCCTGGCAACATCCGGGCGCATCCCCGTAGGAGAGCCCTTCTCCAGTTGCAGTACGGTACCTTTCTCATGCAGCTCGCGGGGAGCCCAGCCCAGCTCCTGGCTGAAAAGCTTGCGCAGCTCGCGCGTGATAAGGGCATTGTCCACACCCATGGGGCAGGCCTGGGCACAGCGGCGGCAGAGATTGCAGCGGTAGCTCAATTCGTACAGCCTGCTGATGCTGGCCCAGTTGAGCTCGATATCGCTGCCGCCCAGCTTTGCCCGCAGTTTGCCGCCGGGCCTGGCATATTTATGTACCAGTCTCCTGAAAATCTCAGAGCGGTATATGGGGCGGTAGAGATCATCCCTGCCTGAGGCTAAGTACACGTGACAGGCATCGCTGCAGGTCTGGCACTGGGCGCAGTAGTCCAGCGAAAGCAGCAGCGGCTGCAGGAATGTCCAGTTGTCCTTGTGGCTGAGCAGCTTTTTGAGCCCTGTGATAAATTGCTGAGTATAACCCCTTTCTTCCTCCTGGTTTTGCGGCCAGGGCAGTCCCAGCGCAGCAAAGCCGTCCAGGTTACATACCAGCCGCTTCCGCTGTTCATCTGTCAGCTTCTTCATGCCGGGAAGCGTTTCCGCTTTATCATATGGTGGGGGCAGCGGCAGCAGTCGCTCCATATCCACCTGCGCCAGTTGCTTCTCTGCTTCTTTACTGATATCTGTCAGTTTAAGCTTTCTCTTCAAGTGTTGTATCCTCTGTAGTAACAGCTTTCCAGCTTCTACTGCCGTCGGCTTTGACATGGGGGGCCGACCAGGTAATTGGCTGCGAGGCCAGACCCTGCAGTTTCTCCTGCATCCGTCCGTCCAGCGGCGCGTCATTCCAGCGTACCTTGTGATACATAAAATACTTGGCCGCAAAATGTAGCATGCCGGTAAAGGGCAGGTACAATATGAATAACAATGTCAGTACAATATGCACTGCCATTGGCAAAGAGGGGGAGATGCCGCCCTGCAGCATTAAGATGCTTAAAACAAACCGGCTTTGTGCTGAGGCGAACTCTGATGCAGTCAGCCAGGCCAGCAGCCCGCTGGCGAAAACCAGCATCAGAAATACCAGGTTGAAATATGCGCCCGGGCTGCTGAATTCTCTCAGGTCAGCATCCAGCGCCCGCCTCAGGATTAATCCCAGACTCCCTGCTATTCCCAGCACAAAAGCGGTCAGTGAGCAGGCTGAAGCCACAGTGAGAAAAATACCGATTATTGACGTCCCTGCGGCGGCCAGCATCAGAATAGTATTCAGTATATATAGTAGGATTGCCAGCATTCCCAGGTATAAGCCTGCATGCAGGGCAAAGGAAAGCGGCCAGAGTGTCCTGTTGTGCTTCCAGACGCCCCGTAATCCGAAAATCTCCTTTAGCATGTAAACAACTGGAGCTATTGTCGATTTTGCTTGTTTTCTTGTCCACCATTCAAAATCCTCAAAGTAGGAGCCGCCATAGTGGTTTTTGCCCTTTTCATGCGGTATGGGTGCCAGCTCCCAGCGCAGGTGCAGCGGCAGCCTGCTTATGGCTACAATGCGGCAGATCAGCACGATGAGGAAAATCAGCATAGTGGCGTATGTAAAGACATGCCAAAAATAAAGGGACATCAATACTCCTCAGACCATTCCTGTGATATCAATCTGCACCTCAGGCTTAAATGGGGGCATTGACCTTTAGCCGGCGGGTAAAGCTTAATAACGCTCAGGTTATTTGAGGCTGTCAATGATAAATTCGGCAGCCAGCC
>CAZTHJ010000057.1:0-7806 GCA_964613565.1 uncultured Dehalococcoidales bacterium
GAGCCGCAGGCGATGCGGCGATCTCAATCCTTGGATGAAAACACTACATTACTTGCTATTAATATAATTTAACCTACAACAACGATAGATGGTTTAGTCGTCCCATCCATTCTCCTGCCGGCCTTCCCTTTCCCCTTTGCCATTTCCAGCAGCTCATCAAGAGTCCCTGCATAAATAGCTTCAGCGGGGCAGGATACCACACAGGCCGGCTCGCTGCCAATTTCTGTACAGAAATCACACTTCTGCATCTTGCCATCCTTGCCGAACTGCGGCACGCCATACGGACATGCCGGGAAGCAATCCTGGCAGCCATTGCACTTATCCATATCAACGACGACGATACCATCCTCAACCCGTTTGCGGATAGCGCCGGTAGGGCATACTGCAACGCAGGCCGGCTTCTCACAATGCATACAGGCCAGGGAGAAAAAGGTTCTGGTAACATCAGGGTAATTACCACCCCAGGTCTCAATAACCCGCCTCCATTTTACTCCCGGTTCCACATTATGAGCGCTCTTACAGGCCAGCTCACAGGTGCGGCATTGAATACACCTGGTTTCATCAAAGTAAAACCCATACTGTTCTGACATTTCAATACATACCTTTCTCAATTCATCCTGTTACCCGAAGCTTCATCCGATGCCTTCCGCCTTTCGTACTTCGACAAGCGTCTGTTTGGGCTGGGCTGTTACCAGCGGATCATAGGCTTTAACAGGATCGGTGCTGTACAGAATATTGACGTTCGCACCTCCGTCCAGAATGGGATAGCCGGGCAGCCCGAGCTCATCACATCCCTGCCACCACCCATGCAGTCCCATCACTGTGTCAGGACGGATACCCGGGAATAATACAGCCTTCAGTTTGATCCAGCCATATAGCGACTCCACGATGACCCAATCCCCATCCTCTATGCCACGCGCTTTAGCAGTATCCGGATGAATATGTATCCAGGGATGGGGCTGTATCTCGCGCAGATAAGGTATGTTACGCAACCAGGCATGATGATACACATCCGACGTGTGCGTATCAAAGAATACCAGCGGATACTTTTCGAGAAGTTCCGGGGTCGCCGTGGGGCTCTCAGGCGGTTCGACCCATTCCGGCAGCGGGTTAAACCCCTGCTCCTCGAAAGTGGTGTTATAGATGGCCACTTTGCCCTGGGGTAGATATGGGGCCTTTGAAAGCCGGCCACTGGGAGTAGCGAAAATTTGACTGTATTTCTCATAAACCATGGGCTTCGGAGGATAAATAATACCGGTGGGATGCGCCCGCAATTCATCGATAGTCATACCGAAGTTTTCCAGCTGATAGTTCATGCACTCTTCCATGCTGCCGTGCCAGAAGTCCTCCCCGTACCCCATCTTGACCGCCAGGTCCAGCCAGAATTCATAATCCGATTTATAATCTCCCAGAGGCTCGATAACCTTGTTCCTTGCCATAATCCAGGTGCCCATACCCCCCATAGGCGCCTCAAAAGGATGGTCGCACTCGTACATAGTAGCTACAGGGATCACCACATCAGCCCACGGCATCGACGAGTTCTGCATCACGTCGATAACCACAAAGAACTCCAGTTTTTTCAGGGCTTCCACAACCCTTTTGGAATTGCGGGTGATAACGGTGGGCTGGGTGCCGGGAGCGATTATAGCCTTGACAGGGTATGGCTTCTCAGAGAGAACGCTTTCAAAACATCGATAATAAGCCGAAGAGATACCCTCAAAAAAGGGCTGAAAAGGCTTGGGCATCTCCGGAGCAACCAGCTTGTCGACCAGGTCCTGTGTATATCTGCCGCGAGGGTTTACAGGCTTCAGCATCGGCATGGTGCTTCCCACACCAACAACATTGCCGCCGGGCCTGTCCAGATTCCCCGTTATGGCGATCAGGATAGCGACTGCCCGTACCGCATTGTTGGAGTCCACGCTCTGGTCGAACCCATTGCCAGCCAGTATACAGGCCGACTTCGCATTGCCGTACATGCGTGCCAGCTCGATGATCTGTTCGGCGGGCAGCCCCGTAATACGGGCGGCCCATTCAGGGGTGTATTGCTGCACATGAGGCAGGAGTTCATCGAAGCCATAACACCATTTTGAGGCAAATTCCGCGTCATAAAGTCGCTCGTTGACTATCACGTTGAGCATGGCCAGCGCCAGCGCCGCATTGGTGCCGGGCCGGAGAGGAACCCACATATCGGCCTTGGCGGCATCCGCCTGCATTTCCGGCTTGATAACCACCAGCTTCGCCCCTCTCTCTTTTGCATCCAGTATTCTTTTCAGAGTTCCCATGGGTGTACTGGCATTGACCGGGTTGGCCGTCCATACGATGATGAGGTCGGCATGTTCATAGTCTGGGCCAGTCATTGGCGCCCCCAGCGTATAAGCGAAAGAAAAAGCTCTCTGCATGGCACAGATGCCGCTGTGGGCATAATTGGGGCTGCCGTGGACTGTCAGAAAACGGATAAAATAGTCCTTATAGGTGCGGTGCTGCGGTGAAAGCACGACCAGGGACTCCGGCCCATATTTTTCCTTTTGCTCCAGGAGTTTGTTCGCTATGATGTCGATAGCCTCTTCCCAGCTAATCCTTTCGAATTTGCCTTCACCCTTTTTGCCTATGCGTTTCAAAGGGTATTTAAGGCGTTGCGGCGAATACAGCCACTGCATGGATGCATATGCCTTGGCACATAATTTCCCATTGTTAACAGGAGATTCCTTCATACCTTCAATACGTACCAACCTGCCATCTCTTACATAGCAGTTTAGCCCGCATGCCATAGCCGGGCCACACATTGAACAGAAGGTAGGAATCATGCGTTCCCCATGCTTCGCAGCCTGTACTGGTTTCACTGCCTCCTCTAAATCATAGCTTATTGTACTCATTTTTTATCTCGTCCCCGATCTTAAGGTTTCAAAGTAATACTATCACAATCCTCAAACTTAATTTTATATATCAATAGCCCTGCTTTAATGGGAATCCCGTTAATTTACTGAGAATGCTGAAAAACTCAGATTCAACCCCCTTTATCCCCAAGTCTTGGGGGAAACAGGAAGTTGGGGGACACCCCCAGGCCCTCGGCAGGAAGCTTCCTGCATCTCTTTTTCAGCAGTCTCTTACTATTTATAGAGTGATAGCCACTTGAATATAAGGCTTGTAACCCTTCCACAAATTATAAGCTATGCATTGCAGGTCGATCAATAGCTACGGACTTTCCAATATCATAGTTATGCTTTATTCAATTAAAATCCAGAAGCCTGCGCAACAAATGTTTGGGCGAAACCTCCCTTCCCTCAGTCCACCTTGCGTAATTTTCTACGTGGGATAAGGGTAAGTTAGCTTTGCGCAAACCTGTAGCTGGTGGTAGTATAGCTTTTACCTTGAGCGGAAAAAGCCGGCATGGCGATTAGTGTATATATGGCAAGTACTTTCATTTCAGCTTTTTATATATTATGATGTTACTTCAGCATGTATAATAATTGCCTGAATATAAGCATTTAACCGTAGCTGAACAAGGGAGTGAAGGAGGTATCTACATGGCAATATCATTTAAATCAAAGGTGGTACTGGTTACCGGGGCGGGTTCCGGGCTGGGCAGGGCCTCGGCGGTAGCATTTGCCCGACACGGAGCCAGAGTGATGGTGGCGGATATAGATGCAAGGGGCGGCGAAGGTACAGTTAAAATGATCAAACAGGAAGGAGGCGAGGCTGCCTTCATTAGCATAGATGTGAGTAAAGCCGGAGATGTGGAAAAAATGGTAGCCAATACGGTGGAGCTATTCGGCGGTCTGGATATCGCCCATAATAACGCGGGCATCATGATACCCGGCCCGCTTCCCAGCAACAGCGAAGAGGAATGGGATAAGCTCATCAGTGTCAACCTCAAAGGCGTCTGGCTGTGCATGAAATACGAGCTCCTGCACATGGCGGCTAAAAAAAGCGGGGTTATTGTCAACACTTCCTCGCTGGCCGGGCTGATCGCAGCACCCAATGCCTCGCTGTACGCCACCAGTAAATGGGCAATCAACGGGCTCACCAAGTCCGCTGCAGTGGAATATGCCAGATCCGGCGTCAGGATCAATGCAGTCTGCCCGCACAGCATAAAGGGCACACCCATGTGGCTGGATACCCTGGCACATGACCCGGAGCTTTCCGCCAGGCTCACAGCAGCCATCCCCATGGGCAGGGACAGCACACCGGAAGAAGCAGCCAATGCCGTGATCTGGCTATGCTCGGATGAGGCGTCGTTCGTCACCGGGATCCTCCTGCCGGTAGACGGTGGAACTTCCGCGGTATAAGAAATACGTCTGCGGAGTCTGTCTACAAAAATATACTCTATGGCAGGCCTGAAGCCCTTTCGTTACCATCTGCACAGGGACAGCGCCTTGTTGACTGTACACGACCATGAGGTAAATCCATAAATTTACTTCGTCATGGCGAGGAGAGAAGCGACGTAGCCATCCCACCCGTTAGCTGCGGGGCTTTAGACCCGCCCAGGCAGCGGGGTTGACCTGAAGGCTGACCGAAAAAGTTGCGGGGTGAGATCACCGCGCTACGCTTAAGTCAAGATTAAAACTAGTACTCGCCTGCATAGAAAATTAATATTAAAAAAGCTTGAACACCTTGCGCAGCAGCCAGATTATGAGCAGGATGATGGCAATGGCAACAACGATATTGAGCAACAAGCCCAGACCTGGAAAGGTAAATATGCCCAGCAGCCACAGAACCAGAAGAATAACTCCAATGATAAGTAAGATATTCATCAATGCCCCTCCCCTTATGATTAATTATATATTACGGAACCCAGAGCTGGCGCACAGTTACCGGGATTTTTGCCCCCGCAACTGAAGGCATCAGATGCAGATTATAAGAGATATACTGGCCGGTGGTGTTTGTAATCTCATAACTGAAACCTGTAACCGATGCGGTATAGCTGATCTTCGTTTCCCAGACATTTGGATTGCGCTGCACTTCGCTTCCATTGACCACCAGCCCCGCCTCAGCCGGCAGGTATTCAAACCAGAAATCAATAAGCTCCTCAGCCTTCACCTCTGTCTTTTCCCTGTATCCGGAGGGTATCCCTATGGAAAAGACACTATTCACCTCATCAACCACTATATTGCGCTCCACAAATTCTGGCTCAGGCTCTTCTGCAGAAGGCAAAGACAACGAAGGCAGTTCCTGCGGTGTAGCTATGCCCGCCGGCGTATCCTGTGGTGGATAAGTATATATGGGAACATCAGGGGTAGCCGGAGAGGCTTGCCGGCAGGAGAGCCCCAAAGCAGAGAGCAAAAATAAAACTAATGCTATAGATAAGTAAAATCTTCCCATCATTCTTCAGATATGCATATATATTATGCCATAATTCCGCATAGGAGAATCAGATATACATTATCACCCTTACGGAGCCATGCTATTTGACATCCTTGACAGGCTTGGATCCATTTCTTTCTAATAGCACTGTGGTATAACAAGCTGTACTCTGTATAGAGAAAGGAAGGGAGAGCAGTTTTACGGCTGCCCTCCCTTTTTATTCATTCCCCGCCGGCCTGTGCATTCAGCACCTTAATGATACCCCTGGCCCAACCCCGGGCCCGCTCAATTTCGCCCTCGGCCAGCGGGCCCTGCATATCCTTTACCATGAAACCCTGGGGGGCCACTATAAGATTAGCGCCCTTTTTCCTCAGGGCATTGCCGATATGCTTATCGGCATAACCGGCCAGCTTCAATATCTTGAGGGGGATCCTGGTATCAAATACGGCCGCATTCATACCCTTGAGAGCTCCCGACGGAATATCATGGAGAAAATTTTTTATGGCGTCCGTGTGTCGGAACTTCTGCGTCGGCGAGCCCACTACCAGCAGGCCTGCCCCCTGCAGCTTTTCCGGGCTCATCTGGCCGACAGAAAAGATTTCCACACTCCCCAGAGTGCCAAGCTCCCCCGCAATGGCGCGGGCAATCTTCTCCGTGTTCCCGTACATGGAATCGTAAATAACGACGACTTTCATAATCTCACCTCTGCCCCTTTGTTCCTTACGCTACGCTAATCCGCGTCACCGGGAATCCTGAAGCGCGGGCGCTTCACCTCTTTAGCGGGGACGCCATGCATGACGATCTTCTCCCTGGGCACCAGCCTTCTGAATCGCCCCTGGGCCTCTGCCTCTTCGATGGCCGCCACAAAGGCGTTCTTGCCCTCAACCCTGGCGATGGCCGCCACGCGTTCTGCCTCTGTCTGGCGGTAGCTGTTTATGGCTTCACCCGTCTTGATAATGGCACCTGTGGGGCATATCATCTCACAGAAATTGCAGCCCGTGTTGCATTTGTCGCCTTCATTGCCGAATTTACGTGGCTCACACGAATAATCGATATAGTCCATGAGGCAGTTTTCCACGCAGATGCGGCACTTGGGATAATTGCATTTGGAGCGGTCATAGGAAAAAGTGCCGTGCAGGCTGAAGCCAGGGATGTGGTGCATGGCCCGCAGCAGCAGGTCCAGCACCTGGAAGGAAACCACAGGCATTTCGGGCAGCTGCGGGACAAGCTGTTTGTCCCCTGCCGCTATCTTCCTGCTCTTCTCCACCATCTCCCTGCCAAAGTTCTGCGCCTCTTTCAAATCAATCTCATCCGGGTGGCCGTCCGTGAACCAGACCATACCCTCCTCCATGCTGAAGCCGGCATACCAGTCATCCCAGCCGATGACGGTGAAGCCTTTCATGGTCAGCCGCCGGGCCATCACCGGAGCATACAGTATGGGAAGAGTGCCGTGCGTGCTGAAAAAGAAGACCTGCTTTCCCTTCTGATCGAGAAGTCCGTCCACCCAGTAGGTTACATTGGGCGTGTCGGCAAACCAGATAGGGCTGCCGATGCCGATAAGGTCGTATTTCTCCAGGTCCTCATATTTGGCCTTTTTCAACGGCACAATATCGCACTGTCCGGTTACATCCTTTATGCTCTTATGAATGGCACGGGCAATCTTCCTGGTGTTTCCAGTCTGGGAATAGTAGACAATCAGCGTTTTCAAGCTTGTCCTCCTCCGGCAGAGTTTTTTGACGACTTATTATACATCTTGAATTGGGGCAATGGAACAGTATGGCCTTCAAGTGAGGGATGACGGGAGTGGAAACATGGTTTCATCCCCCGGTTATCCGTGCTACAATGAGCGAAACTTAGCCGGATTCAGCTGAATGAAAGAGGAACTGATTGCTCCCTGCGGCATGAACTGCGGCGTATGCAGCGGCTACCTTGCCTTGAGCAATGATCTCAAAAGCAAAGGGGTCAAAATTATGTACTGCGCCGGCTGCCGGCCACGGGATAAGCAGTGCTCCTTCCTCAAGAAAAGATGCAAGCTTCTAATCAGCGGGGAGATAATGTATTGCCATGAGTGTGCTGATTTCCCCTGCGCAAACCTGCAGCATATCGATGAGCGCTATAGATCCCGATATCGCATGAGCATGGTGGAGAACCTGCAGTTCATCAGGGAGCACGGCATTAAAGCGCTTCTGGGCAGGGAGCGGAGCAAATGGAAATGCCCTGCGTGCAGTGGCACGATCTGCTGCCATAACGGCCTCTGCTATAGCTGCGGCGTGGAAAAGCTGAAGGTCAAGAAAAAGATGTACCGCTGGGATGATGAAGAATTGGGGCATGCCTGAAGGCTTGTCCGGGCGCAGGCTGTCCGAAAATGTTCTTTGTCATGGTTTCCCTGCCTGCGGTTGGGAAAGTGAGGATGAAGGGTTCCCCGGATACTGCGTATCCGAGGACGACAGTTGGGGCGAAGCGGGCGGGTCTAAAGCACCCGCCGGTAACGTGGAAAAGGGTATG
>CAZTHJ010000058.1:0-7751 GCA_964613565.1 uncultured Dehalococcoidales bacterium
CCAGGGATTATGCCATCGCAGGTTGTTTTATCCGTACAGTCCCCGGGCGGTCGCATGATCCGGGCGGAGACTTCCTTAATCTGCCTATAATGCTGGAATTAGCTTTGAATAATGGCAAATCCAGACTAACAGGAGAACAAATTGGCCCTCAAACAGGCAACATAGAGGATTTTCAGGCATATGAAGAATTATGGAATGCTTATAAAAAGCAGGTAGAGATTTTAATTCGCGATAGTATAATTCAGACAAATCTTTACCGGCAGCTCTTTGCAGAGTTATTGCCCACCCCATTTCAATCCGCCCTCTATGAAAACTGCCTTAATAGTGGTCTGGATATTACCGGTGGAGGGACTAACCCATATTCAACTCTTGGATTCTGGGTGTGCGGTATACCAAACGTTGGCGATTCCCTGGCTGTTATCAAAAAACTGGTCTTTGATGATAAAAAAATTTCACTTTCTCAATTAAATAACGCTCTTGACCATAATTTCGAGGGCCACGACGAAATATTAAATCTAATTAATCAAGTGCCGAAATTTGGTAATGACAACGATTATGTTGATTCAATAGTGAACGACGTGCTCGTTCACTTCCATGATGAAGTTTCCAAATACACTGGTTTCGCCGGAATTAAATTTACGTTGGCTGCAGGTGCCATCGTTATGAATATACCGTTGGGGAAAGCTACAGGAGCTTTGCCGGATGGCAGAAAGGCAGGAGAGCCATTGTCTGAGGGTGGTATTTCTCCCTATCAAGGAAGAAATGTATCAGGGCCTACGGCTACTCTGAGATCAGTCGCTAAACTCGATCTTGTCAAGGCCAGCGGGGGTGCTGTACTCAATATGAGATTTAACCCGGATGGATTGAAGGATGAAACCAAAATGAGAAAGTTCGCACATCTAATCAAGAGTTTCTGCGAAACTGGAGGAGACCTTATCAATTCAACATTGTCAGCAGCGACACTTTAAGAGAGGCACAGAAACACCCCGAAAAATATCGTGACCTTCTGGTACGTGTAGCTACTTACAGCGCCTACTTTGTCGACATACCCGCTGAAATGCAAAACGACATTATCACCAGGACAGAATTTAACGAGCTATAAAAGTAAGGGAACATCAGGTACCCCTAATTGAAATAATCTTTCAGCTTGTTTTTGAATAATTTGCCAGAGGAGAACATTACTAATGCTCCAAGGTTATAGGAATAATGTTGCATTCGTTGATCTATCCGGACAAAAGGTTGACTTTAGGAATTTCGAAGAATCAACAATAAGAAAATATATCGGCGGTTCTGGTCTGGCTGCCAGGATACTCTGGGATGAAACAAATGGCAGTACTGAACCATTGTCGGAAGAAAACCTGCTGATGTTCATGGTTGGTCCTCTCACAGGTACAATTGTCCCCTCCAGCAGCCGATACACGATTGTCAGTATTTCCCCGCTGACCGGTATCTGGGGCAAGGCCACTGCCGGCGGGAAATTTGCCTATGAGATGAAACATGCTGGTTTTGATGGTATCGTCATTAAAGGAAAGTCTGAAAAGCCCGTTTATCTCTGGCTGAACGATGGAAAAGTATTTATTCGAGATGCAGTGCAGTTATGGGGCAAAGATACCTATGAAACAACCGCATGCATCAGACAGGAGACTGATGAAAAGGCTGGTGTTGCATGTATTGGCCAGGCTGGAGAAAACCTGGTAAAAGTCGCCTGCATTATGGGTGACGGTACGTCGGGAAGAGCCGCAGCCAGGTGTGGTCTGGGTGCCATCATGGGATTCAAGAATCTTAAGGCAATTGTTGCCAGGGGAAATCAGCCTGTCCAGGTTTTTAATCCTGAAGCCCTTCAGGAAAATGTCAAAAAGCTCTTTTCAATCTACCCGCCAAGATTAAAAAAAGAGGATATCGTGCGGGAGTCACAGGCTATTCTTAAAAGCATCGTTCCTATTGGAGGATTCCCTGCTAAAAACTGGTCTGAGGAAACATTTGGGGAGCAATTGCTTAAAATAGCTGATGATACCGGAAATGCAGAGCCGAAATTCTGCAAAGGGTGTCCTTATGGCTGTGGTGAGTCCCTGTACCTTAAGAACGGTGAAAGACACATGGTATGGGAAGCATGGGGTCCACTGGGCACCAATTGCCTTATTAATAATACACAAGCCTTACAGGAAGCGTACAGCCTCTGCAACAGATATGGGCTCGATTCTATTTCTACGGGCGGCGTCATTGCTTTCGCCATGGAGTGTTATGAGAAAGGTATTATCACTAAAAAAGATACTGACGGCATCGAACTCAGGTGGGGTAACCACCGTGCAATGGTTGAAATGGTAAAAAAAATAGGTCTGAAGGAAGGCTTTGGCAAGGTTCTTGGTGAAGGCGTAAAAATAGCTGCCAAACAGATTGGTGGACTGGCAATTGAATATGCGATGCATGTCAAAGGCTTGGAATTTCCTGCTCATGACCCTCGTGCGGCTATGGGAGGAGCCCTGGCTTATGCCACCGGCAGTATCGGTGCAACACACATGGAAGCTGCAGGTATCAAAGGTATTGAGAATTACAGCGGAGGCACTACAGATCAAAGCTATCCTGAATTTGGCTACCCTTCTACATTAAATCGCTTCGCTATTGAAGGAAAAGGCGAGCTGACGGCAAAAACGCAAAACTACGGCAGCATGCTGGACTCACTTGTGGTGTGTTTATTTTTAAGCTGGAGATATCAACCATCTAATTTTGCAAACTTGTTAAACCTTGCCACCGGATTTGACTTTGACCTGGATGAGTTTATGCATACAGGTGACAGAATTTTTAACTTGATCCGTATGGTTAACGTGAGGCTTGGAATCAGCAGATATCATGATACATTACCTTCAAGGTTTCTCACTCAAAAACGCGGCACAGGCGGCGCGGCCGATAGTCTACCTTTCATGGGGTCTATGCTGAGCGATTATTATGCTTACAGGGGATGGAGCGAGGAAGGCATTCCCACCAGGCAAACACTAAAGAAACTTGGCCTTGAGGAATGTGCTGACTACGCTATGCAATAGATGGGTTTTCAATAAGGATAAGAGATGGCCTATTCATTTAAACTTGCAATTCATATGGAGCCAGGGAAACCCGTCTGGCAAGCGTATGAACGCTGGGCAAAAAAAATAGAGCAAAAAAGCAAGGGCAAAATCAAAATCGAAATGGGGCCGAGTGGCTTTGTTGGCATCGAGGAATGGGATATGCTGCGCTCTAATCATTCGGATCTGGGCAGGGTTTTTACCCTGGAAATGAAGCCTTTCCCCATGCACATTGTCCCAGCGCTGCCTTATGTCATGCCTGACAGGAGGGAGAACCTGTCCATCCTTAATGAAATCTACGGTAAATACCTTTATAAAGAATGGCGCGACGTAAAAGTGCTCTGGCTGGGCCTGATGAGCCCATACCACTTGCATACCTCTAATAAGGCGGTCAGAACATTGGAGGACCTGCGTGGACTGAGACTGCATGCTTCCGGTCTGGCAGCTGAACTGGCAAAGATATGGGGGGCTACACCAATATCACTTTTCTCTCATGATGGAACTAAGCGTCTGGATATGCGGTCAATATTTTATACCGGCTTGAAGAACGGTGATATCGACGGGGCACTTTCCTCCTTTGAGCTTACCAGGGACTTCCAATTAGGGGATGTCACAAAGTATCACACATATTTAAATGTAATTCGAGATGTCAATGCCACGGCTATGAACCTTCTTGTTTGGAATAGTCTGCCCGGCGATATTAAGAAGGTCTTCGAGGAAACTAATGCATGGGCTCAGCAGGAATTTGATCAGGCTCAGAAAGATGAAAGTATGCAGGCACGCGATCTATTGCTTCAGAAAGGCCATGAGATTATAGAGCTTTCGCATGAAGAATTTAGCCACTGGAAAAAAGCAGCCAGGCCTGTAGTTGATGAGAATATCAGGCAACTTGATGCGCAGGGTATACCTGCAACGGCAATCGCCGATGAGATTCAGCTTTTGGCCGCAGGTAAATAGGCTTAGCTGGAAGTTTAGAGTATTTTGGCAATTATTAATAAGTTGAGACGGGTAAAGTAGAAAAATAAAACATGGAGAAAGCAGACAATGTCTAATAGTAGTTTTGACCTGTCAGGCAAGCATGTACTCGTTACGGGTGCTGGATCAGGTATGGGGTCAGCCATATGTGAAGCAATGGCTGAGTCAGGAGCAGATGTAGTATGCGTGGATATCATTGAAAGAGCGGCACAAGAAACTGTCAAAAATATTAGTCACTACGGGCATAAAGCGATACCTGTAAAAGCGGATGCGTTTGAAGAGACAGATATTAGGAGAATGATAACAACAACAACCGGGGAATTGGGGAGTATTGATGTGGTCTTTGCACATGCTGCCATTGTGGACACCACTCCAACAAGGTTGCATGATCTTTCAATAGAAGACTGGGACAGAATTGCTTCCCGATATGTTCGTGGCATTTTCATGACAATGAAATTCGTTTTCCCCATTATGATGCAGCAAAAAAGCGGCTGCTTCATTACGACTTCTGCGGCCACAGGTTTTTGGCCTCTGCCACCGGTAGGAACACTGCATATGGCCGTTCCTTATATTACCGGCAAGGCAGCAGTTATCATGCTGACTAAACTGGCAGCCAAGCATTACGGTGAATTTAGCATCAGGGCAAATGTAATCTGCCCGGGTTACCACCGCAGCCAACATCATACCGAAGGCCCATTTCTGGCGGAAATGGAAAAATTTGTTACAGATTGTACTTCCTTGAAACGTGTAGGATTACCCGCTGATATTAAAGGACTGGCAATTTTTCTGGCTTCAGATGCTTCGGCTTTCATCACCGGCCAGATATTTACCGAGGACGGCGGTATGATGGTTTAAGCATTGGATTAATAATGATAAATGAGGAGTTGTACCATGAAATTAAAAGACAGAGTTGCACTTATTACCGGAGCCTCGATCGGAATCGGGCGTGCAGAGGCCTATCTGTTTTCCGCAGAAGGAGCGAAAATAGCTGTTGCCGACATCAATGATGCCGGCGGAGAGGAGACCGTGGCCACCATTAATTCACGCGGTGGAGAGGCGGTCTATTATCATACCGACGTAACCAGGGAAGCGGAGGTCAAGAGCCTTATTGAAAAAACGATGAAGAGATTCGGCAAAATAGACATCGTCATTAATGATGTGGGTTCACCGCAAAAACTGGTGCCGGTGGAGGATACCGAGGAATCATTGTGGAATCATGTTCACGATGTTAATTCGAAGAGCGTCTTTCTCATAACAAAATACGTTGTTCCACATATGAAGAAGGCAGGTAAGGGTGTAATTATCAACACGTCCACCATGAACGCTGTCAAACCGCATGGCTTGCATTGTGCTGTAACCAGCGCCAAGAGTAGCGTACTGGCCCTGACCAGGGCTTTTGCCAGGGAACTGGCGCCTGTTATACGCGTGAACTGCATTATTCCGTGGACCATCGATACGCCTTCATTCAGGGGCAGCCTTACAGAGGAACAGCAGCAGGCCTGGGTAGCCGAGATACCTCTCGGCCGTATCGGCACTCCCCAAGATATAGCCTATGCTGCCCTGTATCTGGTCTCAGATGAAGCATCATGGATTACAGGAATTAATCTGCCTGTAGATGGAGGGTATGGGATAACGTAAGTTGGTGAACGGTTACCTTATTTCCCGCATGCATAATTACTATTTGTACGGGAGGAGAACAAATGGCCAAATTAACTACAGAGAAAAAAACAGGTCAAATCAGTGACAGGGTTCGCAAGCTCAGGGAAGAAGTTCTGCATATGCCCCAGATTTGCATTGAAAGGGGTATGTTATGGACTGAATCATACAAGGAGACTGAAAGAGAGCCTTCTGTAATCAGGAGGGCCAGGGCGCTGGCAAAAGTCCTGAATAAGATGTCAGTAATAATATCCGATGGGGAGCTTATAGTGGGCAGGACCACCAGCAAGCCGCGCGGAGGTATGCTCATTCCTGAAGTACAGTGGGAGTGGTATCTCAAAGAAATAGACTTGTTCTCAACTCGTCCCTGGGACAGGTGCGCTCCTATTCCCGAAGAGGACAAGGTTAAAATGAGGGAATTCCTGCCATACTGGAAAGAAAAATGTCTGTATGATCGGTGGGAGGCAACCCTGCCAGAAGACGTAAGGAAAATTCAGTTCGATGGCGTATACGTGTCAAATACCGGTGCCGTCAGCGGCGTGCATCTGGCCCATCCCACGGTAGACTATGAGAAAGTGCTCACAAAGGGATTAAACGGGATCATAAGCGAGGTGAATGAGGAAATCGATAAACTTGACCTCACGGACCTCAACAATTTCGCCAAATACCATTTCCTGCGGGCAATAAATATTACCCTCCAGGCAACTATTGATTTTGCCGGAAGGTATGCCAGGTTGGCGCAGGAAAAAGCTGCTGAAGAGCCCAACCCACGGAGGAAAGCAGAGCTTGAGACCATTGCTGACATATGCAGGCGGGTGCCCGCTGATCCTGCACGTAATTTCTGGGAGGCACTGCAGTCATTCTGGTTCGTATATATCGTACAACGCATTGAAGGGCTCGGGCCGGGACTGGGAATAGGCAGGGCTGACCAGTATTTCTATCCCCTCTACAATAAGGATATCGAAGAGGGGACTATCAGCCGAGAGAAGGCGCTAGAGCTGGTTGAATTACTGCTGGTCAAGATAAATGATACCGTGGTCCTTATGAGCAGTGTCTTTGCCGAGCAGCTGGCCGGATTTCCTACACTGGCCAATATTATACTTGGTGGTGAAACTTTGGACGGAAAGGATGCCGTCAACGAATTATCTTACCTTTTTCTCGATGCCGAGCGAGAGGTAGGCATGACTGTGGAGGAGATAGTTGTTAGGGTCAACAAAAAGAACCCGGACACCTTCCTCATGAAAGCCTGCGAGGTGAATAAGGCCCTGACAGGGAAATTCAAATTCCTCAGCGATAATACCGCCATCCAGCAGATGATGGTGGATGGCAAGCCCAATGCCAGGGATTACGTGGTGGTTGGCTGTTACACACCAACCGTCCCCGTTTACTCCTTCAGCACAAGCTGCTGCATGGTCAATATCGCGTTAATGCTGGAACTGGCCTTGAACAACGGCGTTTCCCGCCTGAGTGGCAAGCAGTTTGGCCCGAAGGTGGGGGATGCCAGAAAATTTGCTTCCTATGAGGAGGTATGGAATGCCTTCAAGGAAACGGTTGACTTTATAATCCCGCTCGGCATAATTTCCACGAACGCCGATAAAAAGGTCTATGCGGACTACAGCCAGTATCCTTTTCAATCTGCACTGCTCCATGGACTTATCCAGAAGGGAATAGATGTCACAGGAGGCGGTATGGCACCCTATGCCACCCAGTCACATGGGCTGGTAGGAGCACCCAACGTAGGCGATTCTCTGGCAGCGATAAAAAAGGTCGTATTTGATGATAAAAAGTTTAGCATGGCCAGATTGATTGATGCGCTGGATAGGAATTTTGAAGGTGAGGAGGAGCTGCTATATCTTCTAACCAACGCTCCAAAGTTTGGTAATGGAGACCCGTACGTGGATACGATAGTAAATGACGTAATTACTTATTTTAGCACCGAATTATCCAGATATCCTGGTATCGGAGGTACAAAACATGTAACTGCAGCGGCGGCAGGCACGGGGCATCTGGGTCTAGGGCAACAGGTTGGCGCCTTACCGGATGGCAGAAAATCCGGAGAGCCCC
>CAZTHJ010000059.1:0-7667 GCA_964613565.1 uncultured Dehalococcoidales bacterium
TATAGTCCTGACCGTGGTGGCCTTTATCGGGCTGGTGCTGATCCTGGTATTTTACCGGCGTTATGGGATTGCCTCCATACTGGGTGGACTGGCCATGGGACTGATCTTCGGTGGTGCAGTGGGCAATCTGATTGACCGCATCAGGTTTGGCGCCGTCACCGATTTCATCTATGTCAGATTATGGGGTGACACCTTCTGGCCTGCCTTTAATGTTGCCGATGCCTCGGTAAGCGTTGGCATCATACTTTTTATCTGGTTTATTTTTATCGGTTTCAAGAAGGCAGATGCAGCCAGTACCTGAGGCACAAAACATCGCTCTCACAGTGCAGCAGTCCGGAGTACGGCTGGATAAGTACCTTGCTGCGCATTTGCCGCAGATATCGCGTTCACGCCTGCAGAAATATATACACGAGGGTAATGTGCTGCTCAACGGCCAGCATGCCAGCCCACACCAAATTCTTAAAGCGGGTGATGCCGTAAACGTGGTGATTCCCCCCGCCGAGAATGACGCCCCTGTGCCACAGCTGATTCACCTGGATATCATCTACGAAGATGAAGATATCGCCCTCATCAATAAGCCCGCTGGTATGACAGTGCACCCCGCTCCCGGCCATAAGGACAGAACGCTGGTAAATGCGCTGCTGGAACGCTATCCGGCTATAGGTAAAGTGGGCACAGCTGCACGTCCCGGCATCGTGCACCGGCTGGACAGAGACACTTCGGGAATCATCATCATAGCTAAAAACGCCCCTGCCTGGGAAAATATCAGTCGCCAGTTTAAAATGCGGGAAGTTAATAAAACATACCTGGCGCTGGTCAGAGGCAGGCTCGAGCCTGAGCAGGGGGTTATCGAGGCTCCTCTGGGCAGGCACCCTGTAAGGCGAAAAATAATAGCGGTGGTGGAGGGTGGCAGGGAGGCCAGGACGGCATACCGCGTGCAGCAATATTTCAAGGGTTTCACACTGCTCCAAGTTGTACCGCAGACGGGCAGGACGCATCAGATCCGGGTGCACCTGGCCGCCATTGGCTTTCCCGTCATGGGAGATCCAGTGTATGGCATCAATTGGCCCCGCCTGCAGCGTCAATTCCTGCATGCGTATAAACTGGGGTTTAAACTGCCATCCAATAATGAGTTTCGTGAATTTTCAGCAGAACTGCCGCGGGATTTAGAGGAAGTACTGGGCAGATTAAATGCTGCTTAACTTTTTTGAGCTGTTGCTTATTTATACATGGTTGTGCTAAATTAGGGGAAAAGAGCAGGTTGGCAAAATGCAAAATCGAGACAAGTCTTTCAGTCAGATGAAAAAGGACCAGATGGGGAGGGAAGCCGATTTCCTGTCATCGGTGATGGGGGAAGCCCAGGAACTGCAGGCATTGACCGGCCGCGAGCTTCACATGGAAACCAGGCGCAACGAGATCCTCTTCAAGGTTACCAATGAGATGGAGGATACCAGGAGTGCGCTCAGGGAGGCCGAAGCGCTGGTGGACAGGCTGCGCAAACATCTGGACCAGCTTGTAGGCATGCACAAGATTCTCACCAAGAAATAGGGCTTGCTCCAGAGAGGAAATGCCCCTCCGTTGTTGTATATGTTTGTCCTTTTGCAGTATAGCTTGCGGTCCTGTTTGGAACATGTAAATTGAAGGAGCCTCTATTGCGCAAGAAGCCGGAAGAGTATGCCCTGGAATATGCCGGCTTCTGGTTAAGGCTGGGCGCAGGCGTCCTTGATGCGATTTTCCTCTTTCTGCTGCTGTTTTTCCTCTACTCGGTGGTGGGTGATTATTTTTATGATATTTACAGCTCGTTTTTTTCCATGTTTGCCGCCGGTGTAATCTCCTTTCTTATCAAGTTTTCCTATTTTATTACCTTCTGGGTCTGGAAAGGGCAGACGCCTGGCAAGATGATCGCCGGCATTAAGATTATCCGTACCGACAGCAGCCCGCTGGACTGGACGCATGCCGTGCTGCGCTTTATCGGATATATAGCCTCCACGCTGGCGCTTTTTCTGGGCTTCATCTGCATTGCCTTTGACCCCAGGAAGCAGGGCTGGCACGACAAGCTGGCGGATACCTATGTGGTCAAGCTGCCTGTGAGGCAGGTAGTGCTTTCAGATAACTATGCAAGGGGGCGAATTGGCTGAAAACGATAAAGTAAGGGTAAGGTACGCGCCCAGCCCAACCGGTTACCCGCATGTGGGCAATATACGCACGGCATTATTTAACTGGCTCTTCGCCAGGCACCACGGCGGGAAATTTATCCTGCGTATAGAGGATACAGACCTGGCGAGGAAAGTTGAAGGGGCGCTGGAGGTCATCCTGGAAAGTCTGCGTTGGCTGGGTATGGACTGGGATGAAGGCCCCTGCTTTCAATCACAGCGCCTCTCCCTGTACAGCGATGCTGCGGAGAAGCTGGTAGCTTCAGGTCAGGCGTATTACTGTTACTGCTCTGCTGAGAGGCTGGATGCCATGCGCAGGGAGCAGATGCAGCAGAAAAAGCCTACAGGCTATGACAGGCGCTGTAGGAATCTGGCGCTGCAGGAAAAGATTGAGCTGGAGGACCAGGGCATTACACCCGTGGTGCGTTTTAAGTCGCCCTTGCAAGGGCAGACCTCCTTCCATGACCTGATACGCGGCGATATCGTTTTTGAAAATAGCACGCTGGATGACTTTGTGCTGCTCAAATCGGACGGCTATCCCACTTATCACCTCGCCAATATAGTGGATGATCATGATATGCATATCTCGCACGTTCTGCGTGCCGAGGAGTGGGTATCCAGTACACCCAGGCATGTATTGCTATATGCAGCCCTGGGCTGGCAGCCGCCGCTGTTTGCTCACCTGCCCATGATACTGGGTGCGGACCGCTCCAAGCTGAGCAAAAGACACGGCGCCACGGCCATAAACGAATACCTCGAGCAGGGCTTTCTCAGGGAGACCATGGTCAATTTCCTCGCGCTGCTGGGCTGGTCGCTGGACGATAAAACGGAGGTTATGACCGCTGATGAGATCATAAAGAACTTTTCCCTGGAGCGCATCAGCAAGACAGCCGCCATCTTTAACCGGGAAAAGCTGGAATGGATGAACGGTGTCTATATACGCAACCTGGCTCCTGATGATTTCAGGGGCAGGGTCACGCCCTTCCTCGAGGCGGATTTGCCGCAGAATATAGCCCGTCCGCTGGATAATGTATATATCGGCCGTATCCTGCCCCTGGTTCAGGAGCGTGCCAAAACCCTTAAAGAGGTCAGCTTATTAATCGATTTCCTTTTCTATGATGGTCTTGAATATGATAAGGATCTGCTGTTGGGCAAGCTGCAGCCGGTACAGGGTCTGGAGGCGATAAACAGGGCGATTGCGGGACTGCAGGGCCTTGGCGAATGGAGCACGCAGGTCATGGAAAACGCCATGCGCCCGCTGTGTGCCGAGCTTAACCTCAAGCCGGCCGTCTTTTTTGGCTTACTGAGGGTGGCCATAACAGGCAGGACAATCTCCCCGCCCCTCTTCCAGACCATGGAAGTCCTGGGACGGGAAAGATGTTTAACCAGGCTGGAAGCCGCCCTGGATAAACTGAAAAATTAAATTATTTGGCCGCTTTGGCTTTCATGGGCTTGCCGCAGCACAGAATATCGCACACACCAACACAACCGCAGGCTCTGTCCACGGTAATTGCCATGCCGCAGACAGCGCATTCAAATTTGGCACCTTTCTTGATGTTTTTGCTTTTTGCTTTGGCTGGTACTGCCTTCTTCACAGCGGCAACAGCCTTTTTGATGGGGGCGGCTTTCTTCGCAGTTGCCTTTTTCTTTGCAGGAGCTGCTTTTTTTACTGCCATTAGTTTACCTCCCTGTGCTTTTCTATATCCTAAACGATAACTGCGGAAAATTCAATAAAATGCGGGATAAAGTATAATATGAAGGCTTATACTGTCTTATATTCAAATATTATTTCTGGCAGCGGATTGCCCTGTTGCAGGAAGGGGAATAATGACAACACAGGTTAATGCTCTGCATAAATTCTTTTACCCAAACTCGATCGCTGTGGCAGGCGCCTCGGGCACATCACTTAGTTCATTCGGCACGCGCTATATGGCCGCCCTGATCAAGTTCGGCTTCGCCGGCAGGCTGTACGCCGTCAACCCGGCTGGGGGAGAGCTAAATGGTTCCCCCATCTACCGCAGCGTGGTGGATATACCTGAGAGCGTGGACCTGGCAGTGGTGACCACACCCGCCCGCTTCGTGCCCGGCATCCTGCAGGACTGTCTTAAAAAGCAAATCGGTGCGGCGGTCGTGCTCAGCGCAGGCTTCCGCGAGTCCGGCGAGGAAGGTCGTAAGCTTGAAGGGGAACTGGTCAAAATCGCGGCGCAGGGACTGCGTATTATCGGGCCGAACTGCTTCGGCGTTTACTGCCCGCGTGGCAAAGTGACGGTCATACCGGGAGGCAGTTTCCCCAGGGAAAGCGGCAGGACAGCCTTGATGGTGCAGAGCGGCCAGCTCTCTGAAACCATTGTGGGACGCTCCATCGGCGAAGGTATCAGGTTCTCCAAGATGATCAGCTACGGTAATGCCTGCGATATCAATGAGGCAGACCTGCTGGAATATCTAATGGGGGACAGAGAGACAAAGGTCATCATGGCCTATAATGAAGGTGTCAGGGACGGCAGGCGCTTCTTCCAGATTGCGCGGAAATATGCGGCAGAAAAGCCGGTCATCATACTCAAAGCGGGACTGACACGTCTGGGAAGTGCGGCTGCCGCTTCACATACCGGCTCAATAGCCGGCGGCAACACGGCCTGGGATGCTTTCTTCCGCCAGAGCAGGGCCATCAAGGTCAGCAGCATGGATGAACTCATCGATACGGCCGTTGCCTTTAACTGTATGCCTTCTGGATGCGGCGCCAGGGTCGCCATGGTCAGCGGTGGAGGGGCGGGTGCCGTACTGGGAGCTGATGCCTGCGAGTCTGCAGGGCTTTACATGCCTGCCTTCCATCCCGAAACGGAAAAGACATTACGCTCCATTCTGCCAAGCATCGGCACAGCCATACGCAATCCCATTGACATTGGATCTCCCCACCCGCCCCCGCAGATGCTTGCCTCTGTGCTGGAAGCTATAGCCTGTGATGAGAGCATCGATGTTATCGTCATCAGGAGGCTCTTCTTATCCGCCAGGCTCAGCGATATATTTGCAGGTACGGCAGGATTGAGCCAGGATGAGCTCAGGCAGACGCTGGAAATACCCGTAATGATAAAGGAAAAATATGGCAAACCCGTCATTATCATACTGCAGGAGGATATACCCAGTATCGAGGCCATTGACCTGGAGGCTGAAAGGCGCAAATTCCGTGATTACTACTTTGCCCGTGGCATTCCCACTTTTCTCACTGAAAACAGGGCTTTCGGGGCGCTGACAAACCTGGCAAAGTTCAGGCAAAGGCCGGACGATAAAGCAGCTAAATACAATTATGCCGATAATCTGGAAATTGCCCACATTACAGAAAAGCCATCACTGGCCGGCTGGCAGAGGGAAGACGAGTCGGTCATACTCGACGAGGTGCACTGCAAAGAGTTTTTGAAATCTGCGGGAATAGATGTCATCGAAACCAGACTGGCCAGGTCCCGGGAAGAAGCCGTAGCCGTGAGCAAGGAGTTGGGATATCCTGTAGCCATGAAGATAATTTCGCCTCAAATCACGCATAAGAGCGATGCCGGGGGTGTCAGGCTGGATATCAGGACAGCAGCAGGGGCAGGCAGGGCTTATGATGCCATCATGAAGTCGGTCAACAAGAATATTCCAGATGCTGTAATTGAAGGCGTTTCTGTACAGAAAATGGCTCCCCGTGGAGTAGAGCTGGTTGTCGGCATGACAAAGGACGCGCAGTTTGGCCCCATGCTCATGTTCGGACTGGGCGGTATATTCGTGGAGGTACTCAAGGACGTTACTTTCCGCATCCTTCCTTTAAGCGGGGAAGATGCCAGGGGGATGATAGGGGAGATAAAAGGTTACCGTATCCTGCAGGGATACCGCGGGCAGGAAGCTGTAGATTTGGATGGACTGGAAAGGCTGCTGCTCAAGATATCCAGGTTTGTAGAGCTGCATCCCGAGATCGGAGAGATGGACATCAACCCCGTTATAGCCCATAGCCGGGGTATAGTGGCCGTAGATGCCAGGATAGTGCTGGAGCCGTTGAGAAATTGCCCCAAAACATAGAGAGCAGAAAACCTGAGTCTTGATCAGGGGAATAAATTTTCCGGGAACTATTTAGTTGCCTGGACAGGCACAGAATGTCAACTACTCGCCCATGGCTTTTACGATTACCCTTTTGCGCCTCTGACCGTCAAACTCGGCATAATAGATCTGCTGCCAGGGGCCGAAATCGAGTTTTCCTTTAGTAATGGGTACAATCACCTCATGATGCACCAGCAGGCTCTTCAGGTGTGCATCGCCATTGGTCTCCCCCGTGTCATGATGCCTGTAATCGGATTTGAAGGGCGCCAGCTTCTGCAGCCATTCATCTATATCTGCGATCAGTCCAGACTCCGCATCATTGACATACACTCCGGCTGTGATATGCATGGCGGAGACCAGCACAAAGCCCTCCGCTATGCCGCTGCGGGAGACGATTTCCTGTACCTCGCGGGTGATATTGATATACTCGCGCGGTTTCCTGGTTTCAAACCAGAGATATTCGGTAATTGTTTTCATGCCTTATCTCCTTGTGAAATAAATCAATTATTAAAACTTTCGTAGCCTAGTAATTATCTCAAAAAGAGAGAGTTCTTGTTGTACAAAGAGCTATATATTTTATCCGGTTTCTCTTTTGATAAATTTATTTCGTGTATTCATACAGGGATTATTCTCGTAGACTTTGATGCTAGAACGGGACATAACCATGGTACAATAATTAGAATTATTCAAGCGTATTGGGCTGATCTCAAAAGTGATATCGCTAGAGTAATTTTAACTCTTGCGGGGGTTATTATTATTACGTATTTATATATCAGGCGAACCCAGAAAATTCAAGATTTCATTATTGAATACCTTTTTTGATTCTAAGCAAAATGTATGTGAACCGCCTTTTACTTTGACCAGCCGCGCATGAGGGATCTTCCCGGAAATAACGCTTGATGAGCTTGGCTTGATAATATGGTCTTCTGTCCCTACGATTACAAGCGTAGGAGCCTGGATCGACGGGAGTCTGTCTATTGTATTATGGTTATTACAGGCTGCCACTTGCCCTTCCAGCCCTCTGCGGTCGGAGGCGTTTAAGAATCGGTTCTGCAGTTTGAGCACAAAGCCGAAAATAATCCTGTTAACCTTTTTATTCATAGCCAGGTCTATCATAGCGCTGGCCATTCTCTGTGGACTTAAACTCAGAGTATGAACCTGCTCGGGAGTATCTCCACTATCGCCCTCTTTACAGGAAAAGGTGCAGGCCAGAACCAGCCGGTCTACCCGTTCAGGATAATTGATTGTGAGTTCTTGGGCGATCATTCCTCCCATGGATATTCCCAAAATATAAGCCTTCTTTATATTCAGAAAGTTCATCAAACTGATGGTATCATCGGCCATCATACGGGTGGTGTAAAGCCCGGCAGGTTTATCCGACTTGCCGACTCCCCTGTTATCGAACGTAATCACCTTATAATGCTTCTTAAAGAAAGGTACCTGGGCCAT
>CAZTHJ010000060.1:0-5046 GCA_964613565.1 uncultured Dehalococcoidales bacterium
ACGACACAGGCGAGCCTGTCATATTCCCTCTGCCTGTCCAGTTTGTCGGCTCTTACGGCGGGGACATTCCTTATCTTTCGTAAGTGGTTGACGAAGGCTAAGGCAAAATCATAGTTATCAAAGATGCCGTGTATATATGTGCCGCCGATATTCCCCTCCGGATTCAGGGCACCATCTGTGTAAACCTGCCGGTTGTTATTATCTCTTGTGATGCGGAAAAGCGGCTGGCAGGTTTTCGATTCCGTTTTGCCCATATGTATTTCATATCCCCTGACCTCCAGCCCCTGCATTCCCCCAAACATTCCTTTTCCGGCCGCTACTTCGGCAATGACGCGCGTTGTCCTTTTCTCTGGAGTCATAACTGTGGTCATGTCCAGCAAACCCAGGCCTTCAATATGTGTTTTATCCCCTTCAATTCTGTCAGAATCTATTATCTGCCTCCCCAGCATCTGGTATCCACCGCATATTCCCAGCAGGGGAGTTCCTGCTTTCACTCTGGCTACGATTTCAACATCGAGGCCATGCTTTCTTATATAGCTCAGGTCAGCTATGGTGCTCTTGGTACCGGGGATAATAATCAGATCTACATCGGCCAGGTCGCCCGGCCGGCGGATATATTTCAGCTTGCAGCCAAGCCCCTCCAGAGGGTCGAAATCATCATAATTTGAAATGCGGGGCAGGTGTACTATGCCTATGGTCAAATTGCCATTCTGCGATAAAGTGCCGTTTTCTTCCAGGAAGACTGCGTCCTCCTGGGCTATTCTCATATCATGCAGATATGGGATGACGCCGAATACCGGTTTGCCGGTGCGCTTTTCCAGCATCTCCAGGCCGGGCTTAAGCAGATCGATGTCGCCGCGAAACTTATTGATGATAAATCCCCTGATGAGCCTGTTTTCCCACCTGTCCAGCAACTGCAGCGTGCCTGCCAGTGAGGCAAAGACGCCGCCACGGTCTATGTCCCCCGCCAGGAGGACGGGCGACTTTGCCATTCTGGCGATGCGCATGTTTACGATTTCATCCCGCTTTAGATTGATTTCTGCGGGGCTGCCCGCTCCCTCGATGACAACAATGTCATATTTTCTGCGCAGTTTCCGCAGGGACATCCTGACTGTCTCCAGCAGTTGGGGGGTGTATTTGTAATACTCTCTGGCATCTATAGCCCTGGCCACCTTTCCCAGGACTACAACCTGCGAGCGGTTATCCGCCTCCGGTTTGAGCAGGATGGGATTCATGTAAACTGAGGGTTCAATTCCCGAGGCTTCAGCCTGTACTGCCTGTGCCCTTCCAATCTCGCCGCCTTCAGGAGTGACGAAGGAGTTATTGGACATATTTTGCGACTTGAAGGGTGCGACGCTGTAGCCGTCCTGTTTAAAAATGCGGCACAGTGCTGTTACCAGAATGCTCTTGCCCACGGAGGAAGCCGTTCCCTGGATCATCAGGGTCTTAGCCGGCATTTGCTGCCCCCTTGATACGTTTGATGGCGGAAATCAGCCTTTTACAGTCCGGCATTGATCTCGGGGAAATGCGTATATGGCTGGGCAGACCGAAGGAAGTGCAATCCCTAACCAGTATGTTTTTCTGCAGCAGCGCAGCGGCAAAATCTGCCGCGCTGTGTACTTTCACCAGGAAGAAGTTGGTCTGCGAAGGTACTATTTCGTATTTAAGCGCCTGGAGTTCGCCTGTCAAGTACTTTTTAGCCTTCTGGATTTTTCGTCCGCAATTTCTCACATATTCATCATGCTGCAGGGCAGACAGGCCGCAGGACTGTGCCAGGGAAGAGACATTCCAGGGCGGCTTTACCTTGTTTAAAGCGGAGATGATCTGCCCGCTCGAAATGGCATAGCCGATCCTGATGCCGGCCAGCGCATAGTCCTTGGTCATGGACCTAATCACGATCAGGTTGCCTGCATGCAGCAGCTTATATGGGGCCCAAGCATGGGTCGTAAAAGCTATATAGGCTTCGTCCAGAATCAGCAGCGCCTGCGGGTTGGCCTGCAGCAATCTGGCAATATCGTCCTGGCCCAAATATTGGCCTGTAGGGTTGTTAGGATTACAGATAAAAACCGCTCTGGGATGCTCATGCTGGATCTGGCTGATGATTGTGTCCGTATTAAAATAGAAGTTTGTCTCCGCTGAAGCCGGCAGGAAGCGGATTTCAGCATTCATGATACGGCAGGCTATCTCGTAGTCGCTGTAGGTTGGCTGGAGAATAAACACTTTATCTCCGCTATCTATATAGGCGCTGGCGATGAGGCGGATGATTTCCGTGGAGCCATTGCCGGCCAGTATATTCCCAATCTCGAGGCCGAATTTATACGCCAGGGCCTTCCGTAACTGTGTGGATTCTGTATCGGGATAATCATCGATCGTCGTATTTTTGATGACACCCTTTATGCCCGGAGGCGCTCCATATGGATTGCAGTTGACGCTGAAATCAAGGATGTCTTCCCCTGGCAGCGGGGTGTATTTTTTGCCACCATGCATCAGCGGGGGCAATTTCAGAACGTTCTCTCTAGCCTGCAACTAATATTACCCCCTGAACCAGCAGCAATATGGCGCTCCACGTGGCGGCTAAAGCCCATGTCATTTCCTGTGAGTGATCGATAGCAAGGGCAGATATACCCTTGTGATCGTTGCCCAGCCTGTATTCGCCAGCCTTTTCCAGACCGATATTTAGCGCGCCTGCCATGGCGCACATGGTCCAGCCGGCGTTGGGGCTGCTGGTTTTATTGTGATCCCTGAGCATGATATTCCAAGATTGCCTGGCATTCCTTTTGCAGATCCAGGCTGAGGCCACCAGCAGCAGGGCGGAGATCCTGGCCGGTATGAAGTTGGCGATATCGTCCAGCCGGGCAGCAAATTTGCCCGTATATTCCCATTCTCCCCTGTACCCGATCATGGCATCAAAAGTGTTTATGATCCTGTAGGCAACCGCTCCCGGAACGCCGAAAAGCAGGAAATAAAATAGCGGGGCAAGGAAACTGTCACAGGTGTTCTCTGCTACGGATTCAACTGTGGCGGAGATAACCCCTGTATCTTCAAGTTTGGAGGTATCACGGCTGACCAGGGCCTGGAGGGAGAGCCTGCTCTTTTCCAGCGCATTCTGCAGGATTAGTTTTTTCACGCTGTCGGCAGCCTTGATCAGCCCGCGCAGGGATAATGTCAGCTTTAAAACGATGGCGGCGGCTATGATAAACAGGATCTGGTTAAATTGCTCTAAAAAGTTCAACAGCAGGAAAATAGCTGCAGTAATTATGCCAGCAGTCAATAAAACCAGGGCTATACCAAAGGCAAACTGTTTTTTACAGCCCCTTTGTGGTCTGAATTTAAGCTGGAGGTTAATCAGTTTGCCCAGCCATGCTACAGGGTGAAAGCGGTTGGGCGGTTCGGCCAGGGAGATATCGAGCAGCAATGCCAGGCTGAAGATGTAAATGAACTGCATCTGGTGCATGTGGCTATGCTGCCTTTTCTGAATTGTTATTCCGGTCATGCGGTAGCACCAGGGCTACCGGCAGATTATTTAGCGGATGCGGTACGATGAGCACCTCTGCCCCGAATATTTCCCTGATGACTTCTGCACTGACCACAGTTTCGGGCTTGCCCTCATATTGAATGCGGTGATTATGCAGTATCGCCAGGCGGTCGCAGTACTGGACTGCAAGGTTGAGGTCATGCAGTGCAATGATGACCGCCAAACCCTGCTCATGCGCCAAACCGCGCAACAGGTTCAGTGTTTCAACCTGGTGATTGATATCGAGGTTGGCTACGGGTTCATCCAGCAGCAGTATCTTCGGTTCCTGGGCCAGCGCCCTTGCCAGCAGCAGCCTTTGTTTTTCCCCTCCAGACAGCTCTTTGATTATACGGTTTGCCAGGTGCAGGGTATCCGTGAGCTGCATAACCCTGCGGGTTATTTCCAGGTCTTTTTCCCCTTCATGACTGAATAAACCCAGGTGTGGAGTTCTCCCCATCAAGACCAGGTCCATGGCGCTGAACAGTTCAGGGATGATGGCGTTTTGCGGCACAACCGCGATCAACCTGGATAATTCACGCTGGGAGAGGCTGTTAAGGCCTTTGCCATCAAGGTAGATTTGGCCGCAGAGGGGCAGGAGAAAGCGTGAAAGTGTACGGATCAATGTGGATTTGCCGGCGCCGTTAGGCCCGATGATGCCCAGTATCTCGCCGCACTTTATTTTCAGATTGACATTTTCCAGGATGACCCTGTGCGGATACCCCAGATTGACATGTTCTACATGTAAGCCCTGCATTTAGAAAATTTGCCTCTTGGTTCTTCTCAATAAAAGGAGGAAAAAGGGCGCCCCGATGAGTGCTGTAATAATGCCGACCGGTATTTCCGTGGGAGCAAAAGCGCTCCTTGCCGCCGTATCAGCCAGTATAAGCAGTATGGCGCCGACCAGGGTGGAAAGGGGTAGCAGGAACCTGTGATCGGGCCCCCATAAAAGGCGCACGGCATGCGGCACGATTATGCCTACAAAGCCGATGGTGCCGCAGAAACATACCGCGCTGGCGGTAATCAAAGTAGCTGCTCCCAGCAGTATCAGCTTGGTTTTTTCAACATTGATGCCTAGCTGATGCGCCTGTTCCTCGTCCAGCTGAAGTATGTTTAAGGGACGGGCGTAAATATATATTATGCCTATGCCGATAATAATATACGGCAGCACGATTACTATCTGTTGCCAGTTGCTCAGGGAGAATGTCCCCAGTATCCAGGAGATAATGCCGGACAGCTTGTCATGTGAGATTATCATGAGGTACGAGGTTATAGCAGTGAGAAAGGAACCGATGGCTACGCCGGCCAGGATCAATGTCGTTACAGGAAGGGTCCGGCCGATTTTGGCCACTGAATATACCGCAGCCACAGCCGCCACTGCGCCGCTGAAGGCGAAGATGGGGACTGTGAAGTTCTGCCAGCCGGTCGGCAGCAGGAAACCGATGATTGCGCCCAGTCCGGCTCCTTGGGCAACGCCGATAAGATAAGGATCGGCCAGCGGATTGCGAAACAGTCCCTGGTATGTAGCTCCGGCA
>CAZTHJ010000060.1:5056-7651 GCA_964613565.1 uncultured Dehalococcoidales bacterium
GCTCGCAACGGCCAGCGCAGCGCCGACCAGGCCCGCCAGTATGATCCGCGGCAGCCTGATGTTTATTACAATTGTTTCCAGGGTTGCGCTCCAGTCGGCGGCAGCACTGCCCAATCCCAGCTTATGCAGCAGGATTTGTGCAATCGTCACGCCGGATATTTCGGCGCTGCCGATCTGCAGGGTGAGAAAAACTACAGCCACCAGTACCAGTATGAGTACCACTATAGATATCATGCGTGTACGTCGGCGCAGCTTTAGGAAGCTGATTGATAGATTGGGATTAATATTTTCCTTCAGTGCTTCTATTGCCATTTTTGTATCACGGGCATCCTCTAAAATAGAAAACCCCTGCTCCAAGAGAACAGGGGTTTTGGCTACAAATAACAAACCCCACCCCCTTACTCCGCGGAGGCAGTACACTCGCAAGGCTTGAGTTCTGACTTTAACAGCAGGCGGGACTGTGCCGGAATCTCACCGGCTTGCTCCAAAATTAAGTTTTCGGTTGCCCTTAGACACCTTGAAAGTTATTCAATTTGGCTAAATAGTAACAGTAAGCCTGTCCAAAGTCAATGTAAAAAAGGTTAGCTGCGGATATTGTCCAATGGGCAATCAATAGTTATCATTGGAATACAACATTAGCCTTGGATTCACACTTGTCCCTAATTTATTAGAAAAATGATATTTAACTTCTATTTATGTGGCTGTGTTAATCTCATCAATTCATATAGATTTGCCGGACTAGCCTTTAGCTTGCCGCTTTCGATGGCCTTTATCTTATTTATAATAAGCTCATTAACTGGAGTCGGCACTCCTAATTCCTTACCTTTGTTAATAACATAACCGTTGGTGTAATCTATTTCCAGAGGCTGTCCTTGATTAATGCATATAGTGATAGGATCAGGGGGAAATTCGGTGCCTGCAGGAAAATTGATATTACAACCAATAACTTTGCTAAACGCAGGTACCGTTCCTTTCGCCAGTGTTTCCCACTCATCGGCTTTAATGCCCATTACCTCCTCTAATTTGTAGCCGGCCGCTGCAGCGACCTGCATCGTTTCGCACATAATCCGAGCCAGCAAAGGATGTGCTTCGTCATACTGAAAAATCCCCATGCCCACTCCCAGAATGCAGCCGACGGTAACGGTCATGGTAACCTGCGATAGCTTGTTCCAGCGTTCTTTCATGATATTTGTAGAAATTTCGGTTCTTGCTACCATTCCAAGTATTTCCGCAAGTTCCTGAACTCGGGATGTGATCTTTCCATCAATCTCACCAACAACGAAATATCCCGCATGTCCTGTCAAATACCCTGGTTTAGTTATTGAGCCTCCTACATAGCTTACACAGGGGATGACATTTGCCTTGCCTACTATGGGGATAATCACATCTTCATTTATTCCGTTCTGTGGAGAAACCACCCAGGCATTTTCAGTCAGGTAAGGTTTAATGTGCTGGAGCATTTTTACCGTATCATTGGATTTTACGGTAAGAAACAGGATCTCGAACTTATCCTCGATCTGGGGAAGCTCATCGATAAAAACGGCTTTGACCTTAACTATCTGTCCACTGTATGCATCTTTAAGCGTCAGGCCGTCTTTTTTCATAACGTTGACATGTTCCCTCCAGAAAGGCTCTACAAGTGTGGCATCATAGCTTTTAAGGGCTAGGTGAACTCCTATCAGTCCGCCAATGGCTCCTATTCCTAATACTGCTATTTTCTTCATTCTTTCTCCAGTTTGCTTTTTATGTCTCAAATTACGTAATCATTTAACTCCGCCTGTATTTTGAGCCACATTAAACCAGATTATTGCTAAATAATCAGCATGGCATCGCCGAAACTGTAGAAGCGGTATCCCTCCTGCATGGCGACCCCATAAGCCTGCAGAATCTGCTCCCTCCCTGCGAAAGCTGAAACCAGCATGAGAAGGGTTGATTTCGGCAGGTGAAAGTTGGTGATCATCCCGTCTATGCACCTGAATTCATGCCCCGGTAGTATGAAAAGGCTGATATCCCCCAGCAGAGGATGGAGGCCGTTTCCCTGATAAGATGCTTCTAGAATCCTGACGCTGCTGGTGCCTACCCCTATGATCCTCTGACCCTTTTCCTTGGCGTTGTTCAGCAGGTCTGCCGTCTGGGGGGAAAGCTCTCCGTACTCAGTATGTATTTTATGCTCACAGGGGTTTTCGGTTCTTACCGGCTGAAACGTATCCAGTCCGATATGCAGTGTGACGAAAGCCGCCTGCACCTTTTTTGCCTGCAGTTTGGCCATCAGTTCCGGTGTAAAATGTAGCCCCGCGGTAGGTGCCGCCGCGCTGCCGGTGATGCGCGCATACACCGTTTGATAGCGGCCGGGGTCCTGCAAGGGGGTATGTATGTAAGGAGGCAGGGGCATGCGGCCGATGTGTGATATCAAACTTTCGTTAAAAAACTGGAGTATTCTTATGCCGTTGTCCTTCTGCTCCAGCACCAGGATATCAATCTGGTCTCCCCCCGCTGAACTATCCTTGTTTAATCTGATTTGGGCGTCGCTCCTTATTTTCCTGCCCGGTTTAACCAGTGCTTCCCAGATATTCTCTTCCCTGCGGCGCAGCAACA
>CAZTHJ010000061.1:0-7361 GCA_964613565.1 uncultured Dehalococcoidales bacterium
CGGCACCTTAAAGTCGTGGATAAGCGGATTTGTAGAGGGAGCCAAGCTGGGAGCAATGATTGCATTAAGTACGGCTATCATTGGTCTGGTAATAGCCAGCATTGACGTCACTGGCATTGGAGTGAGATTTGCCAGTATCGTTGAAGCGTTCAGCGGGGGCAATATGATAGTTGCCCTGTTCCTGGTTGCTTTTGCGGCCATCATTCTGGGCTGCGCCGTACCACCCTTTGCCGTCTATATCATACTGGTCTTGATGACAGCTCCGGTCCTTGTTGACATGGGAGTAACAACTATTCAGGCACACTGGTTCATATTCATCTTTGCTGAGTTCGGTCTGGTGACGCCACCGGTAGGCTTGTCTATAGTGATAACGGCAGCTATTGCCGGCGCCAGTTACGTTAAAGCCTGTATTGAGGGAGTAAAGGTATGTCTCATTGCCTTCCTATTTCCCTTCATTCTGATTTACAGTCCAATAGTAATACTGCAACCTGGCACTGAGCCGATTATTCCGCAAATAGTTAAACTCATTGTCGCTTTCATAATGGTCTTGTTCTTTCAGGCTGGTCTTGTTGGCTATTTCCTGAGAGACCTTAATGCCGGCGAGAGGGTGATATCGGCATTATCAGGTGTGGCATTGCTTGCTTTCATCTTTACCGGAAATTATATTGCGCTGGGCATAGGTCTGGCACTTGGTATAATTGTTTTACTCTGGCAGCTACGCAAGAGAGGAACACCGAGAATCATTCCGGGAACAGCTATACTGTAATAAATCTAAAATAGCAGTACGTATGATAAGAAAATATAAAAGGAGGAGAGCTAAATGTTTAAGGATTTCCGGGATTATTTGAAGTATCTGGAAAGCAAGGGGAAGCTGGTTAAAGTTAAGAAACAGGTCGACCCGCGTTATGAAATTGCGGCGGGTATCAGAAAATCCTCAGATACCGACGGTCCCGCCCTGCTTTTTGAGAATGTTAAGGGCTTCCCTAACTGGAGGGTGGCTGGGGGAGTATATGCTAATCAGAGGTTGCTTTCCCTGGCTCTTGGCACCGAGAATAGGGTCGGTGAGGATGTTAGCGTAGCCCTGGAAGCAGTTGCTCCTACACCAATAAGAGTACCCGCCGCCGAAGCCCTATTAAAAGGTAAAGAAATATCAGCGGATAATATAGAAAGGGCTGCTCAGGCTGCTGCAGAGACAGCAAACCCCATTTCAGACGTGCGGGGCTCGGCAAAATACCGCAGGGAAATGGTCAGGGTGTTGACGAGGAGAAGTCTGCAAAAGGCCATGGAAACCAATAAACAGTAAAGAATAGATATTATGAGAAAGTTGATCAAATTGAGGGTAAATGGCGAGGAGCGCGAGGTTTTAACAGAGCCGCGCCAAACCCTGCTGGATATGCTGAGATATGACCTGGGGCTGACCGGTACCAAGGAGGGCTGCGGTGACGGCAACTGCGGCAGCTGCACCGTGCTGGTCAACCGCCAGGCAGTCAACTCCTGCCTGGTTTTTGCCATAGAGTTAGATGGCCAGGACATTACCACTATTGAGGGACTGGCGCAGGGAGGTGTACTGCACCCGCTGCAGCAGGCATTTGTGGATGAGGGGGCCGTACAATGCGGCTTCTGCACTCCGGGCATGATATTAATGGCAAAAGCTATACTGGACGCAAACCCGCGCCCCTCTGAAAGTGAAGTCAGGGAAGCCCTTGCGGGCAACCTGTGCCGTTGTACAGGTTATGACAAAATAGTCAAAGCTGTATTGAAGGCAGCTGGAGCAAGAGGAAAGTAAAAGTGCCGGAATACTCTGCATTAGGAAAACGCATACCCAGGGTAGATGCCGTGGACAAGGTAACCGGCAGGGCTGTATTCAGCGCTGATGTCATTTTACCCGGCATGCTGCACGGCAAGGTGTTGCGCAGCCGCCAGGCCCATGCCAGGATTGTTCGCCTGGATACTAGCAAAGCCCGTGCCCTGCAGGGAGTGCTGGCGGTAATCACGGCGGAAGATGTACCTGCCTGGAAAGGCAGGGAGAAGGTATATGATCCCATGGTCTGCCTGCTGGCGCATGAAAAGGTGATCTTTTCAGGCCAGCCCCTGGCCGTGGTGGCCGCCATCAACCCGCATATTGCCGAAGCTGCCCTTAAGCTAATCCAGGTAGAATTTGAAGGGATGGATGCGGTGATTGACATTCAGGATGCCATGAGACCGGATGCTCCGCTGGTGCATGCGGATACATATACGGAAAATCTGCCCAGAACAAAACCGAGCAATATATTCTGGCATGCCCGGACCAGTATCGGGGATGTGAAGGCTGGCTTCAAGGAAGCCGATATTGTGCTGGAGAATACATTTTGTACGCGCAGGGTGCATCAGGGATACCTTGAGCCCAGGGCATCTATTGCCAGTGTTGATCCCGGTGGCAAGGTTACCGTGTGGACTGACAACCAGCATACCTTCGGCGCCAGGGAAATGGTGGCTCATTTTATGGATTTGCCCCTGAACTACGTAAAGGTAATACCGACAGAGGTAGGCGGTGCCTTTGGCGGCAAGGAGCCTCAACCGCTGGCCCCGCTTTGCGCACTGCTGTCACAAAAGACCGGGCGACCGGTGCGTATGGTAATGACCAGGGCTGAGGTCTTTGAAGCTACCCGTCCTGCGCCGGATACCGTGATAACGGTTAAAACCGGAGTTAAAAAGGATGGCCGGCTGACCGCTGTTTCTGCCACCATGATCTACGACTACGGCGCATTGCATGGGGTACATGGCATGGCAGAGGTGCCCTTCGCCAGTTTTACAGGTCTGAGTCCTTACAATGTCCCCAATATGAATATTGAGTGTTTCAGTGTGTATACGAACAAGGCGCCTTCAGGGCCCTACCGTGCCCCCACAGCTCCGCAGGGAGCCTTTGCCGTGGAATCGCAGATGGATCTGACCGCTCGCGCGCTGGGCATGGATCCTATTGATTTCAGGCTGATAAATGCAGTTGATGAAGGCGATACAGCTTTGATGACGCGGCAGCCTTATGAAAAAATCGGCTTGAAGGAAGGGCTGGGGAGGATGAAGCAGCACCTGGCGCAGAAAGGTATACCCAGAGGTGAAAATGCGGGCAGGGGTGTCGCCTGCGGCTTTTGGTCCCCGGGTGCCGGTGGGGCGGCTGCCAACATAAACTTGAATGCTGATGGCTCGGTGATGGTTAACATCGGCGCTATCGATATTAGTGGCTCCCGCACAGGCCTGGTACAGGTTGCGGCTGAAGAGTTGGGAATTCCTGTTGACCATGTGTCAATTGCCACCGGGGATACCGATACGGCTCCTTACTGCATACCGTCCGTAGGCAGCATGATTTCCCGCTCAGCCGGCTTTGCTGTGAGGCTGGCCTGTCAGAACCTCAAAGAGCAGGTTTGTATTAGTGCTGCAGCGCAGCTCGAAACGCAGAGGGCAAACGTGGTATATGACAAGGGTCGCGTCAGCTTAAGGGACAACCCTGAAAAATCAATAACCCTGTCTGACCTGGCCTGGCGCAGCATCAATATGATGGATAACAGCCCCATTACGGGAAACTCCGTGGTACAGACACAGCCGCCATCGCCTGTTTTTGTGGTACAGGCTGCAGACGTGGAGGTTGACAGGGAAACGGGAAAGATAAAAGTATTATCCTTCACTACAGCCCAGGACGCGGGCGTGGCGATTAATCCTATACTTGTAGAGGGGCAGATACAGGGAGCGGCTGCCCAGGGAATCGGCTGGGCATTTTTTGAAAACTACCTGTATAAGGATGGGGTTATGCTGAACAACAGCCTGCTGGATTACCGCATGCCCACGGCGGTTGATGTCCCCAACATTGATACTTTGATAGTAGAGGTACAGTCCACTACCGAGCCATTCGGTATACGTGGAGTAGGAGAGCCCCCGTTCGTACCCTGCCTGGGCACACTGGCCAATGCTATACACAGCGCTACAGGTGTAAGGTTAAAGGAATTGCCCATGACACCCGAGGCCATTTTGAACGGGATACAGGGTGTAGAAACTACGTCTTAGCAGGCCTGACATACAGCAAAGGATCCTTTCCGCAGCTGCTGTTCCTTTTCCCCCAGGATCTTGTTAGACTTATTTTATGCGGTGAGGTGCAATAATTCCCTGGCGTTTTCGCCGAAGATACGCTCCTTTTCAGCCTCTGTGATATCCATTTCCCTGATTGATTGCAGAGTAGCCTCAAGCAGGCTTATGTTTATCATGGGGAAATCGCTACCGAGGAGCAAGTGGCCCGCGCCGCAGAAAGCATATGCACACATGAGATTGGCGGTATTGCCCTGCACTGCCGTATCGTTATAGAAGCAGCGCAGGTAATCGGTAACCGGTCTGGACAACTCCGCATTGCCGTAAGGGGCAAACTCTATTCTCCTGGCCAGGTAGGGCACTGTGCCTCCTGCGTGATGGGTAACAAACTTGAGATGAGGATACCTCTGCAGCACGCCGCTGCAAGCCAGCCGCATCATGGCCATGGTAGTGTCATGCGGCCAGCCTACAATAGCCGCCAGGTTGTACTTTGATCCCGTCTCCCCCGCGTAAGCAGGCTGTGATGATGGGCTGATGGGGTGAAGAAAAACGGGCAGGTCATGCGTCTGCATTTTTTCATATAGCGGCATGAATTCCTCTGCGTCCAGAGGCCTGCCGTTGATATTGGTGAACAATTGTATTCCCTTCAGTTTCAGATCATTGAGGGCGCGGTCTATTTCAGCCAGGGAGGCCTCAATATCATTCAGCGGCAAAGAGGCTATAGCGGCGGCGAACTTGCGGGGATAGCGGGATACAATTTCGGCCAGCTCGTCATTGGCTATCCTGGCCAGTTCTTTGGCGTGCGCTCCTGTGGCGATGGCTTCCAGGGGCGGGCCTATAATAGTAAGAACCTGTTGTATATGGGGGTATTTATCCATGGACTGCATGCGGAGATCCAGATCCAGCAAGGATGGAGGGCTTTTAGCCAGGGCATCAACCTGTGTGGTGGAGACCTGGCCGCTTGAGGCCTTTTTCTGCAGCGACTTGAGATATTTTGCAGGCAGGATATGCGTAAAAATATCTATCATCTTTAATTCACCTTTGAGACCAATGCAGTGGGCCACCCCCGCATGCTAGAGCTTGAGCAGCCTTTGCGCATTGCTGTGATAAATATTCTCCTTATCCTCCTGACTGAGCTGGGCGTTATCCATGAAGGTCACTGCCTCCTCAACTGACTCGTAGGGATAATCCGTGGCGAACAGTATCCGGTCCGCTCCAAAAACACGGGCGACAAACTCAAGGGCGGGCGCCCAGAACATGCCGCTGGTGGTCACATAAAAATTCTCTTTAAAATACTGGCTGGGAGTTTTTTTGAAATCTTTGTAATATTCGGCTGCGTCATGGTCGAACTTCTTCACTTCATACCAGCGGCTGTCCATGCGCCAGATCCAGAAAGGCAGGGCTTCACCTAAATGGCCGAGAATAATTTTCAGGCCGGGATGTTTATCGAATACGCCGCTGAGTATAAGGCGCATGGCATGCAGGCTGGCATCGGCAGCAAAGCCCAGCATGGCCTGGGTCAGGCCGGGATAGGCCATATACGGCTTGATCATATCCTGTGCAGGCATCTTGGGGTGTATATAGATAGGGACATCCAGCTGCTCGGCTTTGGCGAAGATGGGCCAGTATTTTTTCAGGTCCAGGTATTCACCCTGTACGCTGCCGTTTACCATAACGCCTTTTAATCCCAGCTCTTTGACTGCCCTTTCCAGCTCTGCGGCGGCCCCCTGCGGGTCCTGCGGAGCAATGGTGGCAAAAGCGGCAAATCTCTGCGGGTATTGTTTTACGGCTTGTGCAAGCCTGTCATTAACGATTTTGGATACTGCCATAGCATCTGCCGCGTTAAAAAATTCCACGCCGGGGAAGGAGAGAGATAGCACCTGCATATCGATACCGCCCTCATCCATCTCTTTTAACCTGCCCTGGCCCAGGTCCTCTATCCTTGTCGGCACTCCCAGCGGCATCTTGCGGTAACGGTCGGGAGCCCACCATTCGCGTTCAAATTTGCCTCCATCCTCCGGCACGGTTTCTCTTTTGGGCCATTCCTTTCTGGAGCGCAGATAATCAAGATAACCCTGGGTCAGTACATGCTCTTCAACGGCGATTTTTTTCATCAGCATTACTCCTCTCTCAAGCGATAGATGGGATTATACCCAAATAACGTCTAATTATATGTCATCGGGGCGCAGGAATCTATTGACAGGCACTGCATTAATTGTTATATTGAGCATACAGCATTTCAAGGATGACTTCAATTATGAAGTTGTATTTCTATTTGTCTAACCCATTGGCAAACCACAGGAAGAATACTTCCCAGGGCATTCCATGTGCAGGGTTTGCAGTAGAGGGTGAATGCCCCAAATCAAGTTACAGGTTATAGCGGCTGCAGGGTTGTCCTCCCTCTGAGGGCGCTATACCCTGTATAATATTAAACAGGAAGGAGCAGATAGCCGAGGAGCAGAACCGCAAGCTGCTCAGGCAGCTGGTCCTGTATTACGAGCAGGAGGGCATTATATAGGGCGGAAGGGGCGAAAGATTAGCGGCGCAGGTTGTGTCCAGGTCCGGCTTAGCCCATGTCTGCGGTGTATTCCTGCCAATAATTGATAGAGCAGTATATCCCAACGAATTAAAAACAAATACTCAACTGTAGTTGCCTGCCGGCCTGATGCAGGCCCGCAGGCTGTAGTTATTCAATTTTACCCGAATAAAAGGGGGATTTTAATGGCAAAGGTAATCGTTACTGCAGCGTTGACAGGAGGTGTCAGCACCCCATCCATGACGCCGTATTTGCCCATAACCCCGCAGCAGCTGGCTGATGAGGCTGTGCGGGTGTATGAGGCGGGAGGCGCAGTGGCTCATGTACATGTGCGTGACCCGCAGACTGGCAGGCCCAGCTCTGACCCCGCCCTCTACAGGCAGGTGGCTGAAAATGTAAAAAGCAGGTGCAATATCATACTGTGCTTTACCACCGGAGGTACTCCGGAAATGCCTGTTTCAGACAGGGCCAGGGTGGTATCCGCGCTCAAGCCCGAGATGGCGACCTACAATGCTGGCTCGTTAAATTTCGGTATATTCCCCGTAGCCCAGGGCATTAAAGAGTATAAGTTTGATTGGGAAAAACCCTTTCTGGAGGGCTCGGAAAACGGCATTTTCCCCAATACCTTCAAGACACTCAGGGAATTCAGTCAGCTATTTGCCGAACACGGCACCAAGCCGGAGCTGGAGATCTATGATGCCGGCATGGTGAATAACCTGGCCTATATGATAGGGAAGGGATATTTGAAAAAACCGGTGCACCTGCAGTTTGT
>CAZTHJ010000062.1:0-269 GCA_964613565.1 uncultured Dehalococcoidales bacterium
TGAGAATGTAAATGAATCAACATTAACTGGTCCCGAGAATACTAATACAATATTTTGCATTCCAGTAGCATTACTAATACTAGTGGATTTAGTTTGGTAAGTATTCCAGCCGCCTGTTGAAGTAACCCTCGGCAAAGATAAAGGGCACATAACCCTCATCTATGAGCGCCAGCAATGTCTTTTTCAGCGGCGGCCAGTAAAATCTGGCAAACTGCTTGTCGGACATAAAATCATCACCGCCCTTGTGCAGCGCCATATGGCTGAAGGGG
>CAZTHJ010000062.1:318-629 GCA_964613565.1 uncultured Dehalococcoidales bacterium
GATAAGTAAGTCCATGGCCTGTAGCACCTTTTCCGGACGGCGGAATATGTCCGTGAGTATGCCTTTCGTGCCCCGCATGTAATTGCTGATATCATCAAAGGGCGCAGTGCCCCCACCGGTGGTCATTTTCATGATGGGAAAACCCTTCTTTTCTGCCTGTGCATTGACCCCGATCATGTTCATGATCCACTGCATGTTTTCACCCGTTGCAGCTGCCAGCTTCTGGAATGACTCTATTATTGCGGGATTTATCTGCATCATTAACCCGGCGGAGGCCGATATATTTCCCAGACAGCCTGTAAGGTCATACA
>CAZTHJ010000062.1:671-7273 GCA_964613565.1 uncultured Dehalococcoidales bacterium
TCATTGGGGTTCTGCAGCATTTCATCATATTCTTCCGCCTTCATGTACTCATTTTCCAGGAATTGAAACCCCTGGTAGTCCTGCTCCAGGCCATGGCCAGGCCAGACATGGTCTTTTACATCCAGCAGCTCATTTGCCCTGCCGGACGGCACCATGCCGCAGGTGAAGATATCCGTATCAACATGATCAATATAGCTGAGGAAGGCTCGGCCTAATTCGGCATAGTCGTACATGGCGGTGTGAAATGTCACCCCGGCCAGGTCCAGGGCTATGTCCGGGGAGATGATGGGCACGCTGTCAGAGGCCTGCAGCCGAGCCGCCTGGCAGTACCTTTTTGCCCTGTCTGCATAAGCTTTTTTGGCCTCCTCGCTGACAAATTCCTTGTTTTCCGTTGACATGAACTGCCTGAAGCGCTCTTCGCGTTTCTCCCCGGGTGTCATCTGTGACCATTCATTTTGCATGTGCCTCTCCTTTTATTAATATATTGGCTGTTTGAATAAGCGGCAGGCACCTGAAGACCTGGGCTAAACCCTATCAGGCCAAATATTAACATAATTGACAGGCAGGAAAACATGGCGGCCGAAGATTAGGTTGATGCAGCGCAGCCCGCACAGACTGGGGCTATGCTATGAAGATAAGCCAAGATCAAACCCTGTATACGACTTCCGGCAGCTTTTTGTTCGGATTCGTTTGGCGGACATGGCGCAGCATATGGCTGACCATAGGAATGACGAAGCCGACCAGGTCTTCTCCCGAAATCAGGTCCAGCCTGTCCCCGGAAAATAATGCCCTCAGGCTGGAGGGAAACTCATCGTCGGCCCGGTTAAAGACAAAGTGGATATTGATGCCGGGAAAGAGCTCTTTGATAATAGCCCAGTCTCCCTTGTGGCCTGAAGTGTCGATTTTGCCGCCGATGAAGTCGGCCAGGGCGCTGACGTCATGCACATACTCCAGGGCCTCGGCACGGACTTTTAAAGCCCTCTCAAGCTGTCCCTGGTGCGGGCTAATCCTGCCCTCTATCTCCCTCAGGCTTCTAAATATAATGCGTTCCGGGGCCATCTACCTCTCCCCATGTTCAGGTCCGCTCTGGATAGGATAGCCCGGATTCTTCCAGGCATTATAGCCATCCTTGAGTGCCTTTACATCCATGTAGCCTTTATCGGCTAAATCGAGCGCCGCAAGGGCGCTGGTATGCTCCTTCGGTCAGGTGCAGTAGAAGATTATTTCCCTGCCCTTATCCTCCGGCGGTATCCATTTGCCCGCCAGGATATCATCCAGCGGCGCCAGCACAGCTCCTTTGATATGGTCGGTCTCGTACTCTTCCCTGTGCCTGGTATCAACAATCAGGATGTCGGCAGCGCTGTCATATTTAGCCTTGAACTCCTCTACAGTAATGCGGGGTATCCTGTCCTCAGGCGCCGGTCGTGCCGTGGTAGTTTCAGGTGACGCTGAAGCTGCGCCCGTCGGCGTTGATGTAACAGGTACAGACGTACAGGCAAGCATTGGCGCAGCAAAAAGCATCAATGTGTAAAGGAGTAACAGCGATCCTGTCTTTGCCATATTATAATCCCAGTTTCCTCACCACTTCCTCGGCTCCCAGGCGCAGCGGAGAGTCCGGCGGCAGCTCGATGATAGGCCGGCCCTTGATCTCCAGTGCGGGCAAATTGGGATCCTCGGGTATGCTTGTCAGCAGTTCCAGCCCGTATTCCTTAATGGCAACGGCGATTTCTTCAGGCAGCCCGTTCTTGACCTTATTGACGATCAGCCCCACCCTGCCCACCTTGGTGCGCATCTCCTTGATCAGGTCGCGCGTACGGGCAGCGGCCGTCAATCCCCGCATGGTGGGGTCGGTCACCACCAGCAGGAAGTCCACCTCCTGCGTGGTCTGGCGGCTGATATGCTCCATGCCGGCCTCGCAGTCCACCACCACATAGTCATAGTTCTTGGCGATGCGGTCAATGGAGGCCCTCAGCATATGGTTGGCGGCACAGTAGCAGCCGGGGCCTTCAGGACGGCCCATGGCCAGCAGGTCTACCTTGCCGGATTCCACCAGTGCTTCATGAATTCGCATATCAAGCACTTCCTGCTTGGAAACGCCGGGGGCAATTTTACCCTTCTGAATTTCATCAGTGACATCTTCCCTGGCCTTGCCTACCGTATTTGCCAGCGGCAGCCCCAGTGCGGTATTGAGGTTGGTGCTGGGATCGGCATCGATGGCCAGCACCACTCCTTTTTTAGATAAAATATCGATGATTAAAGATGAGATGGCGGTTTTCCCCACACCACCCTTGCCCGCTGTTGTGATGGTTTTTGGCATATCGGCCTCCTTACAAAGGTCTATTCTACTCCGCCTTTTTCTCTCCTGCTGCAACTTTTGTCACAGGAACGCTGACTGCCGGTGTCATCTTGATTACGGCGCTATATTCCCTGGGGCAGACCAGAATGCAGTTGCCGCACTTGGTGCACTTCTCCTGGTCGATTACCTTGATGCGTTTTTCATTTGCCGAGATGGCCTTGACGGGACAGGAGAGAACACAGTGCTCACAAGCACGTTCGCATTTGTCCGGCAGGATATAGTATGCAATGAGGTCCTTGCAGACCAGCGCCGGGCATCTTTTCTCCACGATATGCGCCATGTATTCATCACGGAAATAGCGTAGCGTGGTGAAGACAGGGTTGGGCACCGTCCTGCCCAGTGCGCATAACGAGCCATCCCGGATATCTTCTCCCATCCGTATCAGCAGGTCCAGGTCCTCAAGCTTACCCCTGCCGGCCGTGATATCCTCCAAGATTTGAAACATCTGCACCGTGCCGATGCGGCAGTGGGTGCATTTGCCACAGGACTCGCGCCGCAGAAAATCCAGGAAGAATTTGGCCGTGTCCACCATGCAATTGTCCTCGTCCATGACAATGATGCCGCCCGAGCCCATGATGGCCCCCGCCTGGCGCAATGAATCGAAGTCGATAGGAGTATCCAGCAGCTCAGCGGGCAGGCAGCCGCCCGAGGGGCCGCCGATCTGCACAGCCTTGAACTGCTTTTCGTCGCGGATGCCGCCGCCGATATTATAGACCAGACGCCGCAGCGAGGTGCCCATCTCCACCTCGGCCAGTCCCGTATTTACCAGCTTGCCCGCCAGAGCAAATAGTGCGGTGCCCTTGCTCGACTGCGTGCCGATCCCAGCCAGCCAGGCAGCTCCTTTTTCTATAATCAGCGGAACATAGGCAAAGGTCTTAACATTATTAATCAGCGTTGGTTTACCCCACAGGCCTGCTTCCGTGGGATAGGGCGGACGGTGCTCCGGAGATGAACGCTCGCCCTGAATAGCCTTCATGAGAGCAGTTTCTTCCCCTGATACAAAGGCTCCGGCGCCGCGCGCAATCTCGATGTCAAAGCTGTAATCGCCCCCCAGGATTTTTTGCCCCAGCACGCCTGCCTTTTGCGCCTGCTCCAATGCAATCTCCAGCCGCCGGATGGCCAGCGGATACTCTGCACGTATATAGATATAGCCCCTCTGCGCACCCACGGCATGCCCGGCTATGAGCATGCCCTCCAGAACGGCATGCGGGTCGCTTTCCAGGACGATGCGGTCCATGAAGGCGCCCGGGTCGCCTTCATCCGCATTGCAGATAACATATTTTTCCTTACCTGTGGCCGCAAAGCACAGCTCCCATTTCTGGCCGGTGGGGAAGCCAGCGCCACCCCTGCCGCGCAGGCCGGATGCCTTGATCTCCTCGATGATTTTGGCGGGTGGCATTTCGAGGGCTTTTTGCAGGCTGGCATAGCCTCCCTGGGTGATATAGTGATTTATGTTTTCCGGACTGAGATAGCCGCTGTTGCGCAGTATCAGCCTGTGCTCATACTCGAAACGGGCCAGTTCGGGTATTTTTAGCGGGCCGCCGTCTGTATATTCAACGGTGCCCAATGCCAGGTCAAAACAGACATCTTCGCCTGTGACATAGCAGCTCATCAGCCTGGATACAGCCTGGGGAGTAACCTGGTGATAACAGACGGTAAAAGACTGTGGCTTGATGATGGTTACCAGCGGCTCCAGGGAGCATAAGCCCACACAGCCCACCTCCACGATTCTAGCCTGGACCTTCTGGCGGTGTAATTCTCTCTCGAATGTGTCTATAACCGCCATGGCACCGGCCGCCCTGCCGCAGGTGGCAGTGCCCACAAGTATCACGGGAATATCGCCATGATACAGCGAATCAAAGTCCTGTTTGGCGCTACTCTGCAGCCCTGCAAAGGTCATGGCTATCCTTTAACCGGGGGCGGTTTCTCGTTCCCTTCTGCTGACTTGATATTGACCAGCACCTCTTCCACCTTCTGCGGATTCATGCGCGAGTAGACATCCCCGTTTACCACGGCTACGGGCGCCAGTGCGCAGCAGCCTACGCAGGCCACGCGGTCCAGGCTGTACTTCTTATCCTCCGTGATGCCGCCCACATCGATATCCAGCTCCCGCGCCATAGCCTCCAGCACCAGTCTGCCCCCTGCCAGGTGACAGGCAGTGCCCATGCATACGTCCACGCCATGCCTGCCGCGGGGCTTCAACCTGAAAAAATTGTAGAAAGTGGCCACGCCCCAGACGGTGCTGGGCGGGATTTCCAGGAAAGCGGCAACCTTGCGGAGAGCCTCTCTGGGAAGATAGCCCAGCCTGGCCTGGACTTCCTGCAGCAGGGGTATCAAGAAGCGCCTATGCTTTTTTTCCTGGCTGAAAACAGCGACTAAGGTTGCATCTAGTTCTTCCACTGTTTAACCAGCGCCGGTAAATAGTTCGGTATTTCGCTGGCTTCCCTGGGACCTACGATGATTTCCCAGCCGGGGAGCGCGTCTTCCAGCTCTCCCTTGATGCGGGCTACCTTGCCCGGGATAACCAGCTTGCGGTGTTTTACTTTTTCCTCGATTTTGAATTTTTTCATATAGGGGCCGATGGAATCTCCGCTGAATTTGCCGGCAGCCCAGCCGGTGAGCACACCCAGCCCTTCGGTGTCCTTGACACACAGCCAGGCCGGTATCTTGCTGCCTTCGATCTCCCCTGCCACAATGAAATAGGTCAGCGCCCAGTTGCTGGTAACAAGCACGGGTGAATTTTCATCGGGTTCGCCCACCGTGTAGATCTTTTCTTCCACAGACATGGGAATGCGCGGGTCTGTATAGATATTCAATCTCAGCACCAGCAGCGGCAGCAGTGTTTTGCTGTCAAAGTCGGAAAGCACGATAATGCCGGGATATTTGATGACATACATGGCGGCCAGCGCCATCTCGCGGAACTTGTCCTGCGTCATAAAGCAGGGTAGGCCGATGCTGGGATAACCCAGCGGGCGGAAATTCTGCTTCAAGGCGGCGCGGCGCAGCAGTGTCTGGTGCTCAACAGCCTCAGCAAAGGTCTTTGAAATGGGATCGAGCACGATCTCCTCAATGCCGGCTTCCTTGAGTTTGGTGGTCATGGGGATGAGGTCTTCTATGGTATTGGCTTTGACCACAACCGGTACTGGCGCTGCCTTAATATGGCCGATAATCTGGTCTATATTCTCCTTTAGCACCGGGTAGAGCAGCGGCTTCTTGTCCCTCATGAGGTCATAGGCAGCCAGCAGGTTATCCGTGTATTTGCTCATGAGCAGCAGCGGCACATCTGCGGCAGCCGACGCCTTTTTTATCAGGGCGAGGAATTTTTCCTTATCGGCCGATTCATTCATCAGCGCTATCAGGTTGGACTTGAGCGTGACGCCGACCCAGGGGTACTGCAGCTCGCCGATCTTCTTGATCTTGGCATCAATCACGGCATCAGTCTCCGTATCCTTGATCAGCAGGGCGATGCCGGGCTGGTGAATAAAGGTCTTTTCATGGCGGTAAAGGACCTCTTCCTCGCCGATTTTAACCGCATTGGGGCCGCTGCCGATGGAGACCAGCTTGATGGGCGGGGCCAGCGCGTCGGCCAGCTCTGCCTTGACCTCTGCGGAAAGATAGGGGCATTTATCCACAGTAACGCCGCCGCCGGCCAGCTTCATTGCGAAGGCAAAGCAGGTGGGAAAGCCGCATTCCCTGCAGTTCTTCTTGCCGCCTTCAGGCAGCTTTTTGACAACATCGGTACCTTTTAACGCCATGACAATCCTCCAAATTGATTTTACACGGGAAGCTCAACCTCGCCCTTGACCCAGGGATGTCCCACCCTGTCGAGAAAGGCGGTCAGCTCATCCACGTTGTGCGCATCGTCTTCGGTAGCAATCTTCTCATAAAGGTCAGACGGGATGGCATCCTTGTAGCGCTCCTTGATCTCCTTGGGCATCCACACGCAACGCTTGAGTCCGCCGTCTGCAATGAGGAACCTGGGTGAGCGCAGGTATTCCAGCGCCATGCCGAGGAATCCTTCTATCTGGCGCCCGCCGCTGGTATCGGCTGCCATGGTGGAGAAGGGCACTCCCACCACGGTATTACCTACAAAATCGCGGTGCACCAGCCCGAAGGCATCTACCTCCGGTATATAGAACCAGATCGACTGGAAGCAGCCACAGGAGGTATGCGGGTACTCAAAGGCGCTGTGCAGGTAGACACGGTTGAAGGCGCCCATGGACTTGATGGCTGCCAGCTCGTTGCA
>CAZTHJ010000063.1:0-7100 GCA_964613565.1 uncultured Dehalococcoidales bacterium
CAGCAGCACCAGCAGGCCGGCTGCGATGCCCACAGAGTAGAAGGTATTCATGGCACCCATATTGCGGCTGCCGATATCGCGGATATCGACCTTTTTGCCGAACTTGCCTGCCAGATAAGCGCTGGGAATGGAGCCCAGCAGATAGCTGACCAAAATCGCCAGAATCCACTGAAAAACTGGATCTATATTCATAATGACGGATGAAAATCATATACCAAATTCGCCTTAAATTCAAATGAATGCCGGGCTGGCTTAATGCTATAATAGGCAGTTACTTTCCTGCACTGTAGAACAGAGGCAGGCATAAGTTTAAGGAGAGCAAATTATGGATTACGTCAAGATTGTACCCTGCATGGATATTAAAAACGGGCGTGTGGTTAAAGGTGTCAAGTTTGTCGATCTGCGGGATGCCAGGGACCCTGTGGAAGCGGCGCAAGCCTATTGCCAGCAGGGTGCGGACGAACTGGTATTTCTTGACATAATGGCAACAGTAGAGAACAGGAAGACCAGGCTGGAGTGGGTCAAGAGCGTGGTGGAAAAAGTCACCGTACCCTTTGCCGTAGGCGGAGGCATCGGCAGCCTCGAGGATATGCAGGAGCTTTTCGATATTGGTGTGAACAAGGTATCCATAAATACTGCTGCTGTGAGGGATCCTGATCTGATCACCAGGGCGGCTAAAAAGTTTGGCCCCGATAAGCTGGTGGTAGCCATAGATGGAAAAAAGAACCCGGCCGGGAGCAAAGCGCCGCGGCTGGAGGTGGTGGTGAGGAGTGGCGAGGAGGCAACCGGTATGGAGATCGTGGCCTGGGCTAAAAAGGTGGAGGGTCTGGGTGCCGCATCCATACTGCTGACCAGCAAGGATGCGGATGGCACGAAAGAGGGTTATGACCTGGAGATGACCAGGGCCGTGGCCGAGGCGGTCAGAATTCCTGTAACAGCCTCCGGTGGCGCCGGCACGCTGGAGCATCTTTATCAGGCAGTGGTAGAGGGAAAGGCCAGCGCGGTGCTGGCGGCTTCCATCTTTCATTTCGGTGAAATCAGCATACCCGAAGCCAAGCGGTATCTGAGCAGCAAAGGCATTAAAGTCAGGCTGTAGCCCATCAGGTTTACAAAGGGTGCTATCAAAGCTTAGAAAGGCATTTTCATTGTATACAGCATCCTTTTTCCTTTCTGCGGCACTTCTTTAGCTAATTCCTCAGCGCGGCCGAATTTAAGGCAGTTAGCCATGCAGTGTTTTACACAGGCGGGCAATTTTCCCTCCTTTACCCTGGGAGCACAGAAGAAACAGACTTTTGTAAAGAACGGGAGATATGTTATATCCAGCTTATTGCCCGGCAGCTCCTGGACAAGTTCAGTTATTATTACCCCGGAAACCTTACCTGAGGCTATATGATGTTCCTGCTTACATGCGACCTCACAGGCATGGCAGCCTGAACAATAAGTAAAATCAACCAAAATACCGTAATCAGCCACTTATTCACCTCCAGCCTTATAAACTTTGCACAGCATGCTTTTAATAGGTGCGCCATGACCGGATTTGCCCTGGTACCCCATCGGTATAAGCTGATTAACATTTACTTCCCATATACCATAGAGGTCGGGATCTGCGGCTTTTTTCTCCGGATACCACCAGCCTGCCGGTACCATCACCGTTTTGGGATGGATGATAGGTGTAAGCACGGCTTTACGCTTGCATTTGCCGAACTGATTTTGCACCCATACCATATCTCCATCGCTGATGCCGAGATCATTTGCAGTTTTGGGATTTATTTCGATAATAGCTTCAGGATCTATTTCCCGCAGCCACGGGATTTGACGGTGCTCAGAATGAAAGGAGACTGGAGACCTTCTGCCGGTAATCATAATAAGCGGGTATTTCTTGTACAAATCCGGTGTAGATACAGGGCTAAACGGTGGTTCTTCGAAGTATGGCAACGGATCCAGGCCCCATGATTCAAACCACGAGGAATATATCTCGATTTTCCCCGAGGGAGTAGTAAAGCCTGGTCTCCCGTCTTTCCTGAGCAACCCCTTATCATATCTGTAATAAGGGGCACTCGGATGACCTCTTGGTGGTATTATCCAGACCTTATCAGTTAACTCCTTATATGTCATGCCTGATGGGGTAAGAATCTCGTCATACAGCTCCTCTATATTCTTCCATTTAATTTCAGGATTGAGCCGTTTTGCCAGTTCAAAGTTGATTTCCAGGTCAGATTTGCACTCGCCCACACTGATTAGTTTCTTAATTGCCTGTAAAGGTACCCACCATGCCTTGAGGCTATCCTTCTCTAAAAATGAAGTAGCGGGCAGAATAATATCTGCCAACACAGCCGTAGGAGTTTTAAACAGGTCCACACATACAATAAAATCCATCTTTTTCATAGCTTTGTACCATTTTTTAGGGTCCAGGCCGGTATTCGCCAGTGGATTGGCAGTCTGTATCCACATAGCTTTGATCGGATATGGCTTTTCCGAGAATATCTGGTCGAGCACCATATCCGGTTGTGCCCAGGTGCGGAAATCTCTGATCGCACCATATTTATCAATGCCTATCCTTTTCTGGTTAACCTCAGGGGTCATATCCAGCACACCTACACCTGAGTGATAAGGATAAGTCACAACGTCAAAAGGATATTTGGCGATAACATTGCCACCGGGTACATCCAGCATACCGCTTAAAACCCACAGGTTGGCAATTGACTGCGCAGTTGGAGTGGTACTTGTCTGGGTATCAATGGGAAGTCCCCAGTGGATAGCGGCAGGCTTGCTTCTGGCATAGAATCTGGCAGCTTCAATTATCTTATCGGCAGGTACCCAGGTTATTTCGGAGGCCCTCTGGGGTGTATATTCGCTCAGGCGCTCCAGGTAAAGTGTCCATACTGTCTTGCAGACAGCTATTTCTCCATTGGATAATGTCAGCTTATACTCGCCCTCGAAGGCGGGTTTAACATCACCTGATTCATATTCCGCCCTTGAAGAATCCCATATTATCGGCTTGTTGCCTGTGGTGTCCCACACAACAAATTTATTCCTATCACCCCCGCTCACTATATCGCTCTCCCTGACCAGCCTTTTCTCACCTTTATCTGTCCTCACCAGGAAATACCCGTTAGACCATTTTTTCACAAAATCTTCATCATATAGTTTTTCATTGATGATCACATTGGCAAAAGCCAGGGCAAGGGCGGCATCCGTACCCGGCCGCAACTGAAGCCACATCTCGGAGCGGGCTGCCAGCCAGGTGAATCTGGGATCGATAACCACTAATTTGGAGCCTCTTTTCATCAGATCAACAAGCCAGTGGCTAAAAAATGCATCGGGACAGGAAGCGGGCAGATTTTGTCCCCATACAATAATGCACTCCGGGACCCGGTAATCCGGGTCATCGTAACGTTTAGGCAGCCATTGAGACGCATCGGCAACACAAAAATCTCCCTGCTGGCTCCACATAACCATTAGTCTTGGCGTATAGCAGGCAACACCGCTTAATCCGAAAAACCAGTTGGGGCTGCCATAGGCATGTGCCAGCATTGATTGCCATCCGCCGATATCCCTGCCTGTGCCCTGTATGAAAACCATGCTCTCTGCCCCGTATTTTTCCCTTATTCCCTTCATTTTCTTTTCTACAAAGTCGAAGGCTTCATCCCAGGTAATCTCCTGCCATTTATCCTCCCCTCTCTTGCCGGTCCTCTTAAGAGGGCGTTGCAGGCGGTCAGGATGATATACATATTGCGTCATGGCCAGGCACCTGGCACAAATCCGTCCCTGGTTCCAGGGATGCTCCGGGTCTCCCTCGATTTTTATCAGTTTGCCATCCTTTATATGTGCCAGCACGCCACAACCTCCATGGCAGCCGGCGCCAGCCGACCATGTTGTCGTCCTTACAATATCGACATTCTTTTCACTCATTGCTACCGCCTCCTTGATAATGTACTGGGATAGAAGCAATAATATATTTTAACCCATATAATAATAAGCAGTTGACCTGTGATACGGGTTTCAACACAACTTTAACAACTAACCACCGCTATCATAAGATTTTTTTAAAACTGTATCAATATTTAAAACGGTTACATAGTCCATTAATTAATATTCGTGGATTGAGACGCTTTGCCCACAATAGCGATTGGAATTGGTAGACGGGGTCGGATTTGAACCAACAACATTCGGATTATAGCTGCAACTGATTGTATCATGTATTCGATAATCTGACGTTTCATGACGCTATGCTAACTGTTTTTTAGACTACTATCTGCTCGAAAAATGGAAGAATATTGCGAAGAAACAGTTTTGGACGTAAAATAGGCGCAATTAGAAAGAATTCTTTATAATTAACTTGTTATATACGGTTTAATAAGTATTATACCAATTATTTTTTCACGGCAAATCCTACACAAACCCGTTGAAGCAATTACCAGAGTATTTTGAGTACTCTTGCTAAAATCAATGAAAAGGAATAAGGAAGACCTCAATGAAAAGTATTATTGTCTACTATTCAATGTCAGGGAATACTCGAAAGATTGCCCATGCAGTTCACAAAGGGATGAGTCCGCTTGTCGACCGGTGTGATATCGTTGCCATCAGGGGAGCCAATGGCGTGCCCGGAATGCGGATTGGGCATTTGCTTGAGTATGATTTAATAGGTATAGGTACTCCTGTGTGGCGCGGTACCATTACACCCAATATTTTAGACTTCATAAATACCATACCCTCCCGCGAGCTGCAGTTTGTTTACAATAACTGCTATGAAAAGGAGTTTTCCGCCCTGGAGAAGCAGCGATGTTTCTTTTTCATGACGCATGGGAAATGGCCGGGCTCCGCCGTAAAGAATATATGGAATGCACTGAACGCCAGAGGCCTGAACATAATAGGCTGGGATGGCTGGTATGGGGATGCTTTCATGACCTATGCCCAGAAGCCGTGGCAGACTGAGGGGCATCCTGATGATATCGCTCTCAAGGAAGCAGAGGAGTTTGGCAGGCGGATGGCGGAACGCAGCTATAAGATATCACGCGGGGAAACGGGTTTGATCCCCAGGCTGTCTGAGGGAGAAGAGTACCTGGAGCTGTACGGTCGAAGTTACTCGCCTACCAACTATGTAGACTGGATAAAACACCATTACGGGCTGGTAAAAATCGACAGGGAAAAATGTATCGACTGTGGTCTCTGTGAAGAGAATTGTCCTACGGGAGCAATAGACCTTGCGGCTGATAACCCGGTACTACCCACCTGTATGTGGTGCACTACTTGCGAGATGGTCTGCCCTGTGGGGGCTGTGGATATCAACATGCCGGCCCTCAGGAAGGACCGTGGCGAAACCCTAGAGGAAATACACCAAAAAGCACAGATACTGCAGGAAAAATTTCTTGAAGGTCAAAACGGCTTGAGGCCTGAAAAAAGGATGCGCTGGCTGATGAATCCTGATGATTTGTGGAAGCAGGGTTACATTTATGATATTACAGAGCACCCCCGTGTTGAGATCCCCATAGAAGGATGGCAACAGGTTAGAGAAAATAAGATCTGAACCCAGATGGATATCATTATGGCAAGATATGTTAGTTAACTGAAAATTAGCGGTAGGAAAGGAGTATCAAAATGAAATATCGCTTTCTTGGTAAAACCGGATTACAGGTTTCTGAACTATGTTTAGGCACAGGCAGTTTTGATACCACCGGCGAATATAGAAACTCCGGAGATATCAAACAAAAAGAGGCTGACCATATTGTTCACATGGCAATGGATGCGGGTATAAACTTCTTTAATACGGCAGAGATTTATTCAGAAGGGCGGGCTGAAACAACACTCGGCAAATCACTAGGTGCCAGACGTCAGGATGCCATAATAATAACCAAAGTACATCCTACAAGAGGCCCCGGGCTGAATGATGGAGGGCACTCACGTAAACATATTATTGAGGGCTGCAATGCCAGTCTGAAAAGACTTGGCAGCGATTATATTGATATCTACGAGCTTCACGCTTTTGATCCGGGCACTCCATTAGAAGTTACACTCGGGGCCCTTAATGACCTGGTGCGTGATGGGAAAGTGCGATATATTGGTTGCTCCAATTTTACAGCCTGGCAGGTAATGAAAGCCCTGGCGATTTCCTCACAGAATGGTTGGGAGAAATTCGTAACATTGGAATCGATGTATTCCCTCGTATCCCGCGAGCTGGAATATGAGCTAGTACCCATGTGCCTTGACCAGGGCGTGGCAATACTGGTGTTCAGTCCACTACACGGTGGATACCTTGGCGGTAAATACAGACGGGGTCTTCCCTGGCCCTCCGGCACACGGTTCGACAAAGCGGATAGCAGTGGACCCTGGCCTGTAGAATCTGAAAAACTATTCGATATTGTAGAAGAACTGGACAAACTAGCCGGCAATCATAATGCTTCAATCCCCGAGGTAGCCCTGAATTATATGCTCAGAAAACCAGGTGTCGCTTCGCTGATAATAGGCATCAGAGATGCGAAACAACTTGAAGAGAACCTCAAGGCAACGGACTGGGAACTTACAAACGACGAGATGGCGCAGCTTGATCGCATCAGCGAACCGATGCGCAAATACCCCTATTATGTATACGACCCGGTGAAGGCAATGGAGGAATAAACATATTCATTGCAAAAGAGTATTTTCCCCGGCCAGCAATAATGTCCTGTTCATGCAAAAGTCAATAATCTTTGAAATGTTAATATACCAGGAGGCAAAACGTGAATATGATGCCACTTCCACCGGACTTATTGAACCTGCCTATTATTGAGGCAAAGCCGTGGCTGCAAATCTACACAAATGAGGAAAATATTATCGAAGGGCCGGCATTCGACAGGGAAGGAAACCTGTACTTATCCTCCCCGCCAACCGGCACAATATACAGGGTCACGCCAAAGCAAAAAATCGACATCATCTTTAACAAAAAGGATGTTATAGTTGATGGTATTGCCCTGCACAAGGATGGGAGGTTATTCGCAGTCTGTCTCAGTGGCGAATTGCTAAGCATGAATCCTGACGGCAGCAACTCAAAATATGTATATCCGAAATACCAGGGTAAGACCCTGTCTATGAACGACCTGGTATTCGATAGCAAAGGAAACCTG
>CAZTHJ010000064.1:0-7076 GCA_964613565.1 uncultured Dehalococcoidales bacterium
TTCAGCTTATTTGAAAGCAAAAATTGCTCGTAGCATTCCTTTATGCAGTAGGTATAAAATAAAAGCCAGAGGGTGCCGGATTTCGGCATAAGTCTAGCATAATGCGAGCGCTGAGGACAATTCGGGGCGAGCAGCGCTTTTCAGGTTGTATCTTCTGTCCTTTTCCGCTACGCGGAAACTATCAGCATCCTCAGCCGTGGTAATACAGTGACCAGGTGAAAATCACGAAGCGGCGGATGGGTGACCATTCCGTGGTCTGGGCTGTGGTGTTGCTGGCGCTTAAACGCCAGTAATAGCCGAGATACATTTTAAGCATATCCTTGGGTACCAGGTAATATGTCTCTGTAATCCCTGACTCATCCGCCAGCAGGTTGGTGAAGCCATAGTCCCTGGAGATCTGGATGCTGTATGTGGCGGCGTTTTCTGCAGCGCTCCAGGTCAGCCTGGGTGTTACCGTAGAAATGATAGAGTAGTTGCCCGGCGACAGCAGCACGGGGACCTGGGCAGGCGGCCCCAGCGTATTGCCCATGGCCTCATTGGATGGTGACGAATCTCCTGAAATCCCGTTGGCGATGACCCTGTAGTAGTAGGTGCTGCCAGGGTTGAGGTGGGAATCCAGATACTCAGTTACGTTTGAACCCACGATATTGATGGTGAAATAGTCGCTGCGGCCGGTCCTGCGCTCGATCCTGAACCTGATCTCATTATCGGACATATCCTGCCAGTTGAGCTTTATCTGGGTGGGGGAAAGCGCGGTGGCAGCAAGGTTCGCCGGGGCATTGATTGCCGGGGCTGTGGCATATGACATTTGGGCAATCTGGCCGGTGCTCTCCAGCCCGCTTACTCTAGTTACGGATTGGGGCATTAAGAGCAAGCCCAGCAACATAGTTGCCAACGTGATGGCCGCTATTTTGCGGATTATTATTTTGGCCCTTGTTTTCATTATTGCATCCGGCCTGTATTCAGCATAGCATATTTTGCAGGACTCTAGCCATCGTCATTTTTACGGAATCTGGCCTCATAGATCAGCTTCTTTTTGAAAGCGCTGCCTTTCTTTCGGCTGCGGTCATTTCGATGTTATAAACCCGTTTGCCTTCCTGTATTTGGGAAGATATGCCGGAACAATCTTCCCTGTGTTATCTATCAGCATAAATGTTTAATACTCCTTATGTGTAAGCACCTAGAATAATTCAATCTCGTTTAGAATGGAAGAACAGGCTGGCAATTTTGTCCTGTGCCCACCTTTCGTTTATAATATGACACGGGCGGATTCAGGTTATGGATGGTGGAACAGGCCTCAATTTTGACCGGAGGCACAGCCTCCGGGTTTCAGTGTGTACCTGTTGACATTAAACCGAACCCTGTGCTATATTATGTTTTTGCGTCTGCTAGCCATATAGTACAGGTTAAGAAAGACCGTAATAAGCCGGCTAGTTGAGTCCGCGAAGCAGGCCGAAAGATATAGCGGCCGCATTCCGGCAGGCAACTAGGTGGCTTTTTAATTGTAAAAATTAAACAGCGAAAAAGGGAAAAACAGAGTATGCCGACAATTAATCAACTGGTGCGCAAGGGTAGGTCCAAGCTGGGCAAGAAGACCAAGTCCCCGGCCCTGGGCATCTCCTATAACACCCTGAAAAATAGGGTGAACAGGGATGTGAAGTCGCCGCAGAAGCGCGGTGTCTGCGTCCAGGTGAAAACCATGACGCCCAAAAAACCGAATTCAGCCCTGCGCAAGATCGCCAGGGTGCGCCTCTCCAACGGCGTGGAAGTTACGGCATATATACCCGGTGAAGGCCATAACCTGCAGGAGCACTCCGTGGTACTGATCAGGGGTGGCAGGGTCAAGGACCTGCCGGGCGTGCGCTACCATATCGTCCGCGGCACACTGGATACGGCCGGCGTGGACAAGCGCAAACAGGGTCGAAGCAAGTACGGCGCCAAGCGCGGCAAAGCAGCAAAAGCAGGGGAAGCAGCATAAATGCCAAGACGATCTAGAGTATTTAAAAGAGAAATTTTGCCTGATCCCAAGTACGGGAACCAGGTACTAACCATGTTTATCAATAAGATGATGAAGAACGGCAAAAAGGCCACTTCACAGAAAATAATCTATGATGCTTTTGATATTATAGAGAAGCAGACGAAGAAGAACCCCCTGGAAGTCTTCGAGGAAGCGTTGAAGAATTCCACCCCGCTGCTGCAGGTGAAGGCGCGCCGCGTGGGCGGCGCCACCTACCAGGTGCCCATCGAAGTGCCGGCAAATCGCGGCATGATGATGGCCATGCGCTGGCTGGTCTCCTATTCCAGGGAGCGCCATGGGCATTCCATGGCGGAAAAGCTGGCTACAGAGCTCATCGGTGCCTCACAGGGCGAAGGCGCAACAATAAAGAAAAGACAGGATGTGCACAAGATGGCCGAGGCGAATAAGGCCTTCGCACACTTCAGATGGTAAAGATTAATGGTGATTACAACCAAGACTAAAGAGCCACGAACAAGGAAGAGCGGCATAAGTAATAATGCTATGTCAAGATCATTTCCGTTAGATAGAATCCGCAATATCGGCATCATCGCCCATATCGATGCGGGCAAGACCACATCCACAGAGCGCCTGCTGTTCTATACTGGCAGGACCTACAAGCTGGGCAATGTTGATGACGGCAATACGGTCACGGACTGGATGCCGCAGGAGAAGGAAAGGGGCATTACCATTACCTCCGCTGCCATTACATGCCACTGGCACGATTACAGGATTAATATTATAGATACCCCGGGACATGTGGACTTTACAGCGGAGGTGGAGCGAAGCCTGCGTGTGCTGGATGGCGGCGTGGTAATTCTGGATGCGGTGGCTGGCGTGGAGGCGCAGTCCGAAACTGTGTGGCGGCAGGCAGATAAATACCATGTGCCGCGTATCTGCTTCATCAATAAGATGGATAGAGTGGGTGCGGACTTTAACCGCACCGTGGATATGATAGAAGAGCGCCTGCGGGCCAGACCGGTTGCGCTGCACCAGCCCATCGGCAGCGAGAGCAGCTTCAAGGGTATGTTCGACTTGGTGAACAAAAAGGCGCTGATATTTTCCGATGAGCCGGGCGCCGCTCCTATAGAACAGCCCCTCTCAGAGATGGAAAAAGAGGTGGTCAACAAGCAGCACCAGTGGCTGGTGGAAAAGCTGGCAGAACAGGATGACCAGCTGATGCTGCTTTACCTGGACAACAAGGATATCGGCGAGGCCGATATCAAAGCGGCCATACGCAGGCTAACCCTGGCCAGCAGGATCGTGCCCATACTGTGCGGTACGGCATTGCGTAACAAGGGCATTCAGCCTCTGCTGGACGCCATATTGGACTACCTGCCCTCGCCGTTGGATATCCCTGCCTACGATGCCATTGACGCCGGCAGCGGCGAAAAATTGAGCATACCGGCCAATGATGAGGCCCCCTTTTCCGCTCTGGCTTTCAAGGTGGTGGCAGATCCTTACATGGGCAGGCTGGTTTATTTCCGAGTCTATTCCGGCAAGGTCAAGACCGGCACTCAGGTTTATAACAGCAGCAAGGGGCGCAAGGAGCGCATCGGGAGGCTGGTCTTCATGCATGCCAACAGGCGCGAGGAGATCGAAGAAGTTGATACCGGCAGCATCGCGGCTACGGTGGGACTCAAGGAAACATTCACCGGCGATACCCTGTGCGCGGTCAACAAGCCCATACTGCTGGAAGCTATCCGCTTCCCCGAGCCGGTAATCTCCATGGCCATTGAGCCCAAGAGCAAGGCCGACCAGGACAAGCTGGGCGAAAGCCTGAACAAGCTGTCAGAGGAAGATCCCACCTTCAAAATCAGGGTGGATACCGAGACCGGCCAGACAATAATCTCGGGCATGGGCGAGTTGCACCTGGAAGTGCTGCTGGACCGCATACTGCGTGAGCACAGCGTTGCGGTGAGCACGGGCAAGCCACAGGTTGCTTTCAAGGAGACGATTACCGCCTCCGTGGAGAGCGAAGGCAAGTTTATCAAGCAGTTCGGCGGCAGGGGCCAGTACGGCCATGTGCAGATAAGAATCGAGCCGGGAGAAAAAGGTAAAGGCTTCTTCTTTGAGAGCAAGCTGCGCGGTGGTGCCATCCCCAGGGAATTCATCGCGCCGGTGGAGCAGGGCATCAAGGAAGCACTGGAAAGCGGGCCCATTGCGGGCTACCCCGTGGTCGATGTAAAGGCTACGCTGTTGGACGGCTCCTATCATGAGGTTGACTCCTCGGAGATCGCCTTTAAAATGGCGGGTGCGCTGGCCATGAAGAACGGCATGGCAAAGGCCAGGCCCATTATGCTGGAGCCCATCATGGAATTGGAGATCGTAACTCCGGCACAGTTCATGGGCGATGTTATCGGAGATTTAAACTCCCGCAGGGGCCATGTGGAAGGCATAGAAACACACGGCGAGACCTGCGTGGTGCAGTCCTTCGTACCGCTGGCGGATATGTTTGGCTACGCCACGGCGCTGCGTTCGCTGACGCAGGGCCGAGCCACATATTCGCTGCAGTTCCATCAATACCGGGAGATACCGGCAGGTCTAATCGATAAGGTTACAGGCAGGACAAAATAAATATGCCAAAACAGAAGATTCGTATCAAAGTCAGAGGCTATGATCACAAGCTGGTGGACCAGTCAGCCGTGCAGATAGTGGAAACGGCGGAGCGAACGGGTGCTGCCGTGGCCGGGCCAGTACCGCTGCCCACCAGGATCGAGAAATTCTGTGTTATCCGCTCGCCGCATATCGACAAGGACTCGCGCGAGCAGTTTGAGATCAGGACGCACAAGCGCGTAATCGACATTTTAGGGCCGACGACAAAGACTATAGATGCGCTCACGCAGCTGCAGTTGCCATCCGGCGTCGAAGTAGATATAAGGTTGTAAGCTAAATGATTGAGGGTATTTTAGGTAAAAAAGTAGGCATGACCCAGCTTTTTAGCAGTGGTCGGGAAGTGGTGGTTACCGCCATTGAAGCTGGCCCCTGCGTGGTGACGCAGGTTAAGACGGAGGAAAAGGACGGCTATAATGCTGTTCAGCTGGGCTTCGGCGAGTCCAAGCGGCTGAACTCGGCGGAGAGAGGACATTTAAAGAAAATGGGTAACTTCCGTTACCTGCGCGAGTTTGCCGTCCAGCCTGGCACCGATTTGAAAGAAGGCCAGAAGATAGCCGCGGATATGTTCAAGACGGGCGACCTGGTTGATGTGATCGGCATTTCCAAGGGCAAGGGTTTTGCCGGAGGTATGAAGCGGCACAATTTTTCCGGCGGGCCTAAAACTCATGGCCAGTCCGACAGATGGCGTGCCCCCGGTTCGGTGGGATCCACCACCACGCCGGGCAGGGTGCTTAAAGGACAGCGCATGGCGGGGCATATGGGTGTAGACAGGGTTACAGTGAGGAATCTGCAGGTGGTAGATGTTAATGCCGAGCGCAATTTGATTTTGGTAAAGGGAGCCATACCCGGTCCCAGGCAGGGGTTGGTGATGATTCATAAAGCTTCATAAGGATTTAAGAACATGCAATTAGATGTTTATAATTATAAGGGAATAAAGTCCGCTAAAATAGAGGTCAGCGCCGATATCTTCGATATTGAGCCAAATGAGGCTGTGGTGCACCAGACACTGGTGATGCAGCAGGCCAACAAGCGCCTGGGCACTGCCTCCACCAAGACCCGTGGCGAGGTCAATCGCAGCAGCAGAAAACTGTATGCGCAGAAGCATACTGGCAGAGCACGCCGCGGCGCGGCGGATTCCCCGGTGCTGGTGGGTGGCGGTGTGGCCTTCGGCCCCAAGCCGAGGAGCTACCACAAGGATATGCCCAAAAAGATGCGCCGGCTGGCTATCAAGAGCGTGCTTTCGGACCGGGCCGCCAGCGGCAGGCTGAAGGTAATAGATAAATTTGATTTCGACGCCCCGCGCACAGCGGAGCTGCAGGGTATACTGGTGGCGCTGGGTATCGGCTCTACCGTGCTGATCGCCACGGTGAACGGCCAGGAAAACCTGATCATGTCCGCCATGAACCTGCCGGGCGTAAAGACGGTACCGGCGCGCTTATTGAATGTGAATGAGATGCTTTCATGCAGGGAACTGCTGCTCAGCGAAGCGGCCGTCAAGGTAGTGGAGGAAGTTTGGGGCAAAAAAGAGCAAAGCGAGACTGCGGCCAAAGCAGAATAACAGGGTAGAATAAGACAATGCATTTAACAGAAGTAATTAAAAAACCGCTGATCACGGAAAAGAGCACTGACCTGCAGAGCAGGCAGGACTATGTCTTTAAGGTTGCCCCGCGGGCAACCAAGGACCAGATCAGGCAGGCCGTAGGAAAGGTATTTAAGGTCAAGGTAATCCGTGTGAACGTGATGAACGTGCCGGGAAAAGTCAGGGCTATTGGCAGGCGCAGGGTGCTGACTTCAGGCTATAAAAAAGCCATTGTCACACTGGCACCTGGAGAGAAGATAGTATTTTTTGAAGGGGTTTAAAAAAGGAAGATAGCATTGGGCTCTGTAATTAAGAAACGTAAAAAGAAGATGGCTAAACACAAGCATCGTAAGCTTCTCAAGAAGAACCGATGGCAAAGAAAACATCCTTAATAAAAAAGGAGATTTAAGTTGGCACTGAAGACATATAGTCCCACATCACCGGGCATCAGGTCGATGGTCAGGTCTTCATTTGAGGAAATAACTACCGACAAGCCGGAAAAGTCGCTGCTGCGCTCGCTAAAGAAATATGCGGGGCGCAATAACCGTGGTGTGGTTTCCGTGAGGCATCGTGGAGGCGGCTCACGCAGGCAATTGAGGATCATTGATTTCAAGCGGAATAAGCAGGGTGTGGTGGGCAAGGTGGCCAGCATTGAGTATGATCCCAACCGCTCTGCGCGTATTGCTTTGATACACTATGCAGATGGCGATAAGAGATATATCCTGGCCCCGCTGGGATTGAACGTGGGCGATAGTGTGGAAGCAGGGGAAAAGGCGGAGCTCAAACCGGGCAATACGCTGCCCATGAGCGCCATTCCCGCCGGCACCATGATACATCACCTGGAGCTGGAGCCGGGCAAGGGCGGCC
>CAZTHJ010000065.1:0-7054 GCA_964613565.1 uncultured Dehalococcoidales bacterium
CAGGCGCCAACAGGTTCACGATCCGGATGATAAGCACATTGCATGGGCATAGGGCTTCCTCCTTTATTTATGGACTGAAATGTTCGTACCAAAAGTTACAATATTAAAGCATATGGCATGATTTTCGTCCAATATCACAGCGACCTGATTTCATGCAGCAGGCAGGAAACCAGGTCCTTTTCAGGAACAGTTTTAAGGATGTCGCCTTTTTTGAATACGACGCCCTTGCCTTTGCCGCAGGCTATGCCTATATCGGCATCCGCGGCCTCGCCGGGGCCGTTCACCACACAGCCCATGACGGCGATCCTGATATTTTTATTCAGGCTGGCCGTTTCCCTGTCCACCGCCTGGGCGATGCGGATTAAGTCAACCTCACACCTGCCGCAGGTGGGGCAGCTGATGATGGTAACCCCGCGCTGGCGCAGGTTCAGGGACTTTAAAATCTCCCAGGCCGCTGCAACTTCCTCACGGGGATGGCTGCTGAGTGAAACCCTGATAGTATCGCCAATCCCTTCAAAGAGAAGGATGCCAATGCCGATGGCACTCCTGATCATGCCGCTGGCGGGCAGGCCCGCTTCGGTAATACCCAAATGCAGGGGATAGGGAATTCTGGAGGCGATGAGGCGGTAGGCCTGTACGGTGGTGGGTATATCAAAGGACTTCAGGGAAACTTTAATCAGGTTAAAGTTGAGGTCTTCGAGGAATTTGACCTGTTGCAGGGTCACATCAACCATATGTTCGGCTTTGGATTTATATTTTTTCCTGGCGGGGGGCAGGCTGCCGGCATTTACACCAATCCTGATGGGGATTGCACGTTCCCTGGCGGCCAGGACGATTTTACCCACCTTGTCTGCGTCGCTGATATTTCCCGGGTTGAGGCGCAGTCCGTCAATATTGGATTCCATGGCGGTCAGTGCCAGCCTGTAATCAAAGTGAATATCTGCGATGAGAGGCAGGGGACTGTTCTGCTTGATCTTTCTCAGCGCCACGGCAGCTTCCTGGTCCGGTACTGCCAGGCGCACAATCTCACAGCCGCACTCTGCCAGCTCCCTGATCTGGTCGGATGTGGCTTTAACATTGCGTGTATCGGTTTTGGTCATGGACTGGACGACAATGGGGGCATCGCCGCCAATGCTGATATTACCTATCCTGATCTCTTTGCTGCATCTTCGCTTGTGCATCAGGGTATCAGGCTCTCTCCGCTGATTAATCTGATCACGTCAAAATAGCTGATAACAATAATCAGCGCCAGCAGCATGATAAATCCGATGGTATGCACCAGGCCTTCCTTTTGCGGCGAAATACGTTTGCCGCGCCTGAACCATTCGAGAGCGACAAAAAGAATCCTGCCGCCATCCAGCCCGGGTATGGGCAGCAGGTTGAAGATACCGAGGCTGATGCTGATCAAAGCTGCCAGTTCCAGCACGGGGGAAACACCGCCTTTAACAACCTCTCCGGTAAGCTGGGCAATGCCGATGGGCCCGCTGAGCTGCGGTGCGGAGCTGCCGACAAACCACTTGGTGATCTCATTGCGGAAGAGGACGATGATTTCCCAGGAATGGACGGAGGCCTGTGGAATAGCTTCCCAGAAAGGCAAAGATTCCTTTGTATATACAGTGTCAGCGCCTGCAATCATGATGCCGGTAGCGCCCTCCCCCGGCGGAGGCGCCCACCTGGGCTTGAGCGTATAAATCTCTTCACTTCCATCGCTCTTCTGAATGAGGAAATCCACAGTAGATCCCAGTTTGAGCTGGATGTAATAGGCTACATTGCCCCTGTTCTTGATATCGTGATTATCTATCTTGAGCAGGCGGTCTCCGGCTTCAATGCCGGCCACCTGGGCCGGCGATTCCGCTGCCACCTGGCTGATACTGACCGTTTCATAGGCGATATCATGCGGTACCATGAAGCTGATGGTGAAGAGAAGTACGGGCAGCAGCAGGTTCATTATCGAGCCGGCTACAAGAATGAGAAAACGGCAGGCATGGCTCTTGCTGGCAAAGCTCCTGGATGCGGAGGGGTCTTCTTCTCCCAGCAGCTTGGTAAACCCTCCGAAGGGTATGGCGTTCAGCGAGTAAACCGTTTCCCCTCTTTGGATACTGAAAAGACGCGGGGGAAAGCCCATGCCGAATTCTTCCACCTTGACGCCGCACCACTTGGCTGTGGCAAAATGCCCCAGCTCGTGAGCCAGCACCAGGACAGAAAGTATGAGTAAAAATACTACGATTGTAAGTATCATGCTTGCCTCTTATGATAAATATCCATGGCTTTGTCCCTTGCCCAGGCATCAACCTGCAGAATTTCCTCCATGCAGGGATGGCTGATGCCGGCATGGCTCTGCATCACCTCCCCTATGATATGAGCGATATCCGTGAACTTAATTTTGCGCTCCAGGAACAATTGTACAGCTATTTCGTCGGCAGCGCATAATGCTGAGGGATGAGTCCCGCCCCGTCTGCCTGCCTCCAGGGCGAGTGATACGCAGGGGAAGGCTGTATCGTCCAGAGGTTCAAAGGAGAGCGTTTGTATAGCTGTAATGTCCAGGCGGGGCAACACAGAGAGCAGCCTGCCTGGGTAGGTCAGCGCATACTGGATGGGGAGATGCATGTCCGGATAGCTCATCTGGGCCTTGATGGAGCCGTCGATAAACTCCACCATGGAGTGTATGATGCTTTGGGCATGTACCACTATTTCTATCTTTTCGTAAGACAGGCCGAACAGCCAGTGGGCTTCTATGACTTCCAGCCCCTTATTCATGAGAGTGGCGGAATCTACCGTCACCTTGCGTCCCATGTTCCAGGTGGGGTGGTTCAGCGTTTGCTCTACCGATACCTCTGACAGCCGCCTGCTGTCATAGCCATGAAATGGTCCTCCAGAGGCTGTAAGGATAATGCGTGAAATCTCTGCGCTTTCTCCACTGAGGCATTGCCAGATGGCGCTGTGCTCGCTGTCAACCGGCAAGATGCTGGCGCCATGCAGCTTGGCGCTCTCCATGATGATGTGGCCGGCCATAACCAGTACTTCTTTATTGGCCAGGGCTACTCTTTTAGTGGATTTGATGGCTGCAAGGGTTGGATTAAGCCCGGCTTTGCCTGTAGTGGCGATGACAACTAGGTCAACCTCGTCGTCGCTGGCAATCTCCTCCGGCAATGCACTGCGGGCTGAAGGGGGTAGGGTGACGGGGCTTAAAGAATGCACCAGTTGTGGCCGAAATTCAGCGATCTGCTGCTCCAGCAGGGCCGTATTTTTCCCTGCAGCCAGGCCTGTGACGCGGAAGTTGCGTGAATGGTTACGGATGACATCCAGTGTCTGCCGGCCGATCGAGCCCGTACTTCCGATAAGCGCTACATTCGTTTTTTCATGCATGGTTTTCTAAGTGTACTCCAGAAGAGTTCAATGAACAAAAAAGATGATGTAGTAATAGATCACCACACAAGTAAATATATAGCTGTCTATGCGGTCCAGCACACCGCCATGGCCGGGGAAGATGTGTCCCGAATCCTTGATGCCGGTATTTCTCTTGAACACTGATTCCACCAGGTCGCCGGCCTGGCCCAGCACGCTGACGATCAAACTGAGGATTAACACCTCCCACCAGCTTATGGGTAAAAGCAATACCAGGTTTAGCAGCAGGCCAAGTATTATGCTGGCAAGGGCGCCGCCGATAGCGCCTTCCCATGTTTTCTTGGGGCTGATATTGGGTGCCAGGGCATGCCGGCCCCATTGCCTGCCGCTAAAAAAGGCGGCAACATCGCAGGCCATGATGACGATAACCGTCCATAAAACCCACTGCATACCCTGATCAAGGCCGCGCAGTTCACCCCAGAAACTGAGCATCAACCCGATATAGATAATGCCGCCCATTGTCCACAGCCATTTCGTGATATTTCTCTCTGTATTTTGCAGGAAAAGCAGGCAGACGGCACAGATGACAGAAGCCATTATGATGAGAATAGTCCTGATATCGGGTACGGGACAAAAATATGACAGGCACAGTGCACCTATCATGATAAGGCCGGTAAAGGATAGCGGTTTGACCTTGAGCAGGCCTGCTGCACGGTAAAATTCAATGCCTGCAAGAATAGCCAGGGCGCTGATGGCGAGGATAAACCAGGGATTGCCAAGCCAGATAATTACAATAAGAAGGGGCAGTCCTATGACCGTTGTCAGAACTCTTTGTTTCAGCATTTTACTCGGGCACAAATTACGAGGTTTCCCGGTATGATTGAGTCAACCAGGGTAAAATATGCTAAACAGCACCCGTCGGCACAGGGGTACGGGCGCTTTTCTTCAGCGGGCTAGACCTCCATAATTTCAGCTTCTTTGCTTTTACCGGTATGATCCACTTTATCTACATAGCTATCTATTAACTTTTGCAGCTTCTCGGTGGCACGATTGAGATCATCCTGGGATATTTCCTTGTTCTTTTCGGCTTTTCTCAGCTCTTCCATCCCGTCCCGCCTTAAATTGCGCAGGGAAACCTTGGATTCCTCCAGCCTTTTATGGATAACCTTGATCAGTTCCTTGCGCCGTTCCTCATTGACGGCGGGGATGATTATGCGGATGACATTGCCGTCATTGGTGGGATTAAGCCCGATATCCGACTTGAGGATTGCCTTTTCAATATTTTTCAGGGCTGATTTATCCCACGGCTGAATCAGGATCATCTTGGCTTCAGGAGTGGAGATGGAAGCCATCTGGTTTATGGGTGTGGCTATGCCATGGTAGTCTGCTTTAATGTGTTCAACCAGTGCGGATGATGCCCGTCCCGTCCTGATGGTGGCCAATTCGGCGACCAGTGCATTCAGGGTTTTCTGCATCCTGGTATCAACATCCTTGAGTACTGCTTCAATCATTTTCTTCTCCATTGTAGATGATGGTTCCTATCTTTTCACCTTTGACTGCCCGCACAATGCTGTTCTTCTGCTGGAGATCGAATACAATCAGAGGCAGGTTGTTTTCCCTGCACAATGAGAAGGCCGTCATATCCATAACACGTAAATTCAGCTCGATGGCTTTCTGATGTGACAGCCGGCTGAACCTCCTCGCATTTGGATTACGGATGGGGTCGTCGTCATAGACCCCGTCTACCTTATTTTTGGCGACCAGAAGTACATTGGCATCAATCTCTATGGCCCTGAGGGCGGCTGCGGTATCTGTGGTCATATAGGGATTGCCCGTGCCGCCGGCAAAAATTACCACCCTCCCTTTCTCAAGGTGACGGATAGCCCTTCTGCGGATATATGACTCTGCAATGGCCTGGATGCTGATTGCTGATTGTGTTCTGCAGGTGAGGCCGTGGCTTTCCAGCGCATCCTGGAGCGCCAGCGCATTGATGATGGTGGCCAGCATGCCGGCATAATCTGCCGTGGCCCGGTCCATACCCCTGGCTTCTTCGCCGGTGCCGCGCCAGAAATTGCCGCCGCCGACAACAACTGCTATCTGGGTGAGGTTGATGACTTTTTTGATCTGGCGGGCTACATTGTCCATTACGGCATGATCTATGCCGAAGCCTTTGCTGCCCATGAGGGCTTCTCCGCTTAACTTAAGCAGGATACGCTTAAATTTGGCGTTATCTTCTACCACTTCTTAGCAACCCAGTTCAAACCGGACAAACCTGCGTAATTTTATATTCTCGCCCACCTTTGCGATGGCTTCCGTAATTAAATCCTGAATATTCTTAGCAGCGTCTTTGATAAAGGGTTGAAGCAGGAGGCACACCGTTTCCGGGCTTTCCGCACTGTCCTGCGGCACCTCGTCTGCTTTGATATATAAAGGGGACATGGCGGCTATCTGCAGGGCCAGGTCATGTGCCAGAGTTTTGAATTCATCGGTCTTGGCGACGAAATCCGTTTCACAATTGAGTTCCAGCAGGACGCCTATTTTGCCGCCGAGGTGAACGTATGTTTCTACTAAGCCGCTGTTGGCAGCGCGCTCGCTTTTCTTTTTAGCTATGCTGGCACCGCGTTCATTTAAGATTTCGCAAGCCTTGGAGAAGTCCCCGCAGGCTTCGCTCAATGCGTTTTTACAGTCTATGACACCTGCGCCCGTCTTTTCGCGCAGCTGCTTGATATCATCGGTTGAGATTTGCAAAGTATCCTCCTGTATATTGAGGGTATATTAACTAATAAATTAGATTAGCTTTCCGGTGTGAAGACATGCGTTTCCAGGAGCTCGGAAGATTCCGCCGCTTTGCTTTCCTCCGCGGCCATGCCTGCCTCGCCGCTTTCCTTGACAGCCCTGCCTTCCAGAACTGCAGTGGCTATGCGGCCGCAGACCAGCTTGATGGCCTTGATAGCGTCGTCGTTGGAAGGAATGATATAATCGATATTGGCCGGATTGCAGTCCGTATCTACCATGGCGACAATGGGAATGGACATTTTCCTGGCTTCGGCCATGGCGATTTTTTCTTTTGTGGGATCCACGATAAAGAGCGCAGCAGGAAGTTTCACCATTTCCTTGAAACCGCCCATCAGCTTGTTCAGCCGGGCAATTTCCTTTTCCATTTTCATCTTTTCTTTTTTGGTCAGGTAATCCAGCTCGCCTCTATTTTTCCTGTCCTCTATTCTAACCAGGTAATCGATCCTGCCCTGGATGGTGACGAAGTTGGTCAGCATGCCTCCCAGCCATCTCTGGTTAACATAATACATAGCGCAGCGCTTGGCCTCTTCTTCAATAGCTTCCTGTGCCTGGCGTTTTGTGCCCACAAAGAGTATGGATTCACCGCTGCTGACCAGGTCTCTCACAAAAGCGCAGGCTTTTTCCAGCATGACTGCCGTCTGCTCCAGATCGATAATGTGAATGCCATTTCTCTGGGTAAAAATATGCTTTTTCATGCGCGGGTGCCAGTGACCCGTCTGATGTCCGAAATGAGCACCGGCCTCAAGCAACTGCTTCACTGTTGTAGCCTCTACCAAGTGAGAATCCTCCTGAACTGTTTAATTATACGTATCCAAATCGCAGGAAAGTATAACATAATGTAGGTATCAAGGCAATAGGTCGCAATGTTTCCGTAGAAATCCGACAGTCCATGTACAATCATGGACATGCAGAA